>NZ_JBEYJU010000006.1:0-193644 GCF_040703965.1 Streptomyces sp. NPDC006655
GGGTGGCGGGCCAGGTGGCTCCGCCACATGACCCGCCACCCCGCACGCCGATCGCACGCACCGAACGCCGCTCCTTCTCCCACGGAGATCCATAAGAAGGGCCCTAGTCACGAGGTCCGGCGCGCCCGTACGGATTTTTCGTGGATCTTTCTGATGTGGTGTCAGTCCGTCGATCCGCATGACCTGGGGCGGCCGAACGATTTCGGCCGTCCCTCCGCATATGCGTGCCGATCGGGGGAACGCATGGCCCCGTTGGGCCGTCTCCACAAGCGGGGCGGCCCCGTACATGCTGACAATGGCGAAGACCCTCGCGCAGTGTTCGTGCAGGCGCGTCTACGATGGAAGCCTTCACGTCACAGCACCCACTTCGCCGACCTGAAATGCCCTCAAAAGCTCCCAGGAAGGCCAGACGAATCCTGATGGGGAACTCAATGTCGTTCATCGGCCGTGACATGGCTGTCGACCTCGGGACCGCCAACACGCTGGTGTACGTCAGGGGTCGCGGGATCGTACTCAACGAGCCGTCCGTCGTCGCGATCAACACGAACACCGGTGGAATTCTCGCGGTCGGCGCGGAGGCGAAGAAGATGATCGGGCGCACGCCCGGCAACATCGTCGCCGTCCGGCCGCTGAAGGACGGCGTGATCGCCGACTTCGAGATCACCGAGCGGATGCTCCGCTACTTCATCCTGAAGATCCACAAGCGGCGCTATCTCGCGCGCCCGCGCGTGGTCGTGTGCGTGCCCTCCGGCATCACCGGTGTCGAGCGCCGTGCCGTCATCGAGGCGTCGTCGCAGGCCGGCGCCCGCCAGGTGCACATCATCGAGGAGCCCATGGCCGCCGCCATCGGCTCCGGCCTGCCGGTCCACGAGGCCACCGGCAACATGGTGGTGGACATCGGCGGCGGCACCACGGAGGTCGCGGTCATCTCGCTCGGCGGCATCGTCACCGCCCAGTCCATCCGCGTCGCAGGCGACGAACTCGACAACGCGATCATCCAGCACATCAAGAAGGAGTACAGCCTCCTCCTGGGTGAGCGGACGGCCGAACAAATCAAGATCACGATCGGTTCCGCGTACGAACTCGACTCCGACGAACACACCGAGATCCGCGGCCGCGACCTGGTGTCCGGCCTGCCGAAGACCGTCGTCATCTCCGCCGCCGAGGTCCGCAAGGCGATCGAGGAACCGGTCAACGCGATCGTCGACGCCGTCAAGACCACCCTCGACAAGTGCCCGCCGGAGCTGTCCGGCGACATCATGGACAGGGGAATCGTTCTGACCGGCGGCGGAGCCCTGCTGCGCGGTCTGGACGAGCGGCTGCGCCGGGAGACCGGCATGCCGATCCACATCGCCGAGGACCCGCTGGACAGCGTGGCGCTCGGCTCCGGCAAGTGCGTCGAGGAATTCGAGGCGCTCCAGCAGGTCCTGGACGCCCAGCCGCGCAGATGAGGTAACTCTTCGATTCCGCCGTACGAGATGATCTCCTCTCGTGCGGCGGATCGTTGATATAGAGGCATAAGCTCACACAAAACGAGCGCTGTTCACCCAACTCCCGTACAACAAGCTCCCCAAGTTCCTATTGAGGAAGGCACGGCCGCCGCACGTGAGGGACACGAAAGAGAGCCGGCTGCTCCTGGTGCTGCTGATCGCCATCGCGTTCGCGCTGATCACGGTCGACATCCGAGGGGGCCGGAACTCCCCGGTCGACGGCGCCCGGCAGGCCGCGGCCGCGGTCTTCGGCCCGATCGAGAACGGCATGTCGACGGTGGTGGACCCGGTGGGCAACGCCGTCTCCGCCATCCGCGACTCCGGCGAACGCCACGACCGCCTCGCCCGCCTGGAGAACCAGAACGCCGCCCTCAAGGCCAAGCTCGGCAGCGACGACCGCAACCGCAGCCGCCTGCGCCAGCTCGACAAGATGCTCAACATCGCCGCCGAGGGCCAGTACGGCATCAAGGGCGCCCAGGTCATCGCCATAGGGTCGGCCCAGGGCTTCTCCTGGACCATCACCATCGACGTCGGCTACAACGACGGCATCAAACGGGACATGACCGTCCTCAACGGCGACGGCCTCGTCGGCCGTGTCACCACCGTCGGCCCCGACGCCTCCACCGTGCTGCTCGCCAACGACCCGGACTTCACCGTCGGCACCCGCATGGAGGGCAGCGACGAACTCGGCTTCGCCTCCGGACAGGGCGACCGCCCGCTGCGCGTCGAACTCCTCAACGGCAAGGCCGAGGTGAAGAAGGGCGACCGGCTCGTCACCTTCGGCTCCCAGGCCGACAAGCCCTTCGTGCCCGGCGTCCCGGTCGGCACCGTCACCGGCGTCGACCCCTCCAACGGCGGCCTCACCCGCACCCTGTACGTCACGCCGTTCGTGTCCTTCACCAAGCTCGACGTCGTCGGCGTGGTCGTCGAGGCACCGAAGAAGGACCCGCGCGACGAGGTGCTCCCGGCCAAGCCCAGGCCGACCCCGACCCCCACGGTGACCGTCACGGTCACCCCGTCCGCGGACGCGAGCGCCAACACGTCCGACACCACCGGCCAGCAGCAGTAGGAGCTGAATCCCCATGCGTGTCAACCGGATCCTGCTCTCCTCGGCCTTCATCGTCGTCGCCCTGGTGATCCAGGTGAGCGTCCTCGCCCGCCTGCACCTGCCCGGCGCCGTCCCCGACCTGATGCTGCTCACCGTCCTCGGCCTCGCCATGGTCTACGGCCATGTGGGCGGCGCCCTCGTCGGCTTCGGCGCCGGCCTCCTCGCCGACGTCGCCCCGCCCGCCGACCACGCGGCCGGCCGCTACGCCCTGGTGCTGTGCGTCGTCGGCTACTTCGCGGGCCTGATCAAACCGGAGAACGGCCGGCTGAAGTCCGCGACCGGCCCGATGCTCGTCGTGGTCGCCGCCGCCGTCGGCTCCACCCTGCTGTACGCGGGCGTCGGCGCCCTCGTCGGCGACACCGCCGCCCGGCACGTCGGCATGACCAGCCTGCTCGTCACCGCCGCCCTGTACGACCTGCTGCTCGCCCCGTTCGTGGTCCCCGGCGTCATGGCGCTGGCCCGCCGCGCCGACAACGACCCCCTCACGGAGGCCAACTCCGCCACCAAGGCCGGGAACGTCTCCTCGGGCTGGATCTCCTCCGGCACCGGACTGCGCGTCGGCGGCCGGCGCGGCGCTCTCGGCTCCCTGAAGGCCAGGGCCCGCACCCGCAACGTCCGGGTCGGCCGCATCAAGGGGGTCAAGCGCCTGTGAGCCCGGCGGAGTTGGGCGACGGAGCCGTTCACAGCTCCGTCGTATATGACACGCACACACACCGCTGAGAGGGGGAGGCAGCCCAAGTGACCAACATTCCCGAGACCGGTCGGACCCCACGGGTCCAGATCCGTCTCGTCGTCATCCAGATCCTCGTCCTGTCCCTGCTCGGCACCCTCGGCGGCCGCCTGTGGTACCTGCAGATCCGTGAGGGCGCCGCCTACCAGAAGGAGGCCTCCGGCAACCACGTCCAGCAGGTCGTCGACCCCGCGGTGCGCGGCTCGATCCTGGACGCGCGCGGAGTGCCCCTGGCCGACAACGAGACCCGCCTCGTCGTCTCCGCCTCCCGCACCGACCTGCTCAAGCAGAAGGACGACGGCAGGGCGGTCCTCACCAAGCTCGCGGGCGTCCTCGGCATGAAACCCGAGGAGGTCCTGCAGAAGGTCCGCCTCTGCGACGCCAAGACCCCCCAGCCCTGCTGGAACGGCTCCCCGTACCAGCCGATCCCCATCACCGACGAGGCCACCGCCAAGCAGGCCCTGCAGATCCGCGAACGCTCCGAGGACTTCCCGGGCATCACCGCCGAGCCCGAGGCCGTACGCCGCTACCCGGCCCCCGGCAAGGCCCACACCGCCCAGGTCCTCGGCTACCTCTCCCCGGTCACCGACGCCGAGATCCAGCAGGCCAAGGACACCTCCTCCCCGTACCTGCGCTCGGACATGGTCGGCCGCTCGGGCCTGGAGCGCGAGTACGACAAGGAACTGCGCGGCAAGGCCGGCGTCACCCGCTACGAGGTCGACAACCTCGGCCGCGTCATCGGCAAGGCCAAGTCCGACGCCGCCGAACCCGGCGCCAACCTGGTCACCAGCATCGACTCCCGCGTCCAGCGCGTCGCCGAGTACGAGCTGGACAAGGCCATGAAGACGGCCCGTCAGCAGTACGACGACATCACCCACGAGAACTACAAGGCGGACTCCGGCGCCGTCGTCGTGATGGAGGCCAAGACCGGCCGCATCGTCGCCATGGCCTCCGCCCCCGACTACGACCCGAACGTCTGGGTCGGCGGCATCTCCGCCAAGGACTACAAGGCCCTCACCGGCAAGGACTCCGACTACCCGCTGCTCAACCGGGCCATACAGGGTCAGGCCGCGCCCGGTTCGACGTTCAAGGTGGTCTCCACCGCCGCCGCCGTCCAGGCCGGGTACGCCTGGGACGGCGGCTACCCCTGCACCAGCTCCTACTCGGTGGGCGGCCAGGTCTTCAAGAACTTCGAGGGCGAGAACTTCGGCGACATCTCCCTGGGCCGCGCCCTGGAGGTCTCCTGCGACACCGTCTTCTACGGCCTCGCCGACCGCGAGTGGAAGCGGGACGGCGGTATCAACCCGAAGAAGGGCGAGCCCAAGGACTGGTTCTTCAAGACCGCCCACGAGTTCGGCCTCGGCAAGGAGACCGGCGTCGACCTGCCCAACGAGGTCACCGGCCGGGTCCCCGACCGCCAGTGGAAGCTCGACTACTGGAAGGCCAACAAGGACGCCTGGTGCAAGTCCGGCAAGAAGGACGGCTCCTACGTCGAGCGGATCGAGTACGAGAACTGCCTCGAAGGCAACAAGATGCGCGAGGGCGACGAGATCAACTACTCCATCGGCCAGGGCGACACCCTCGTCACGCCGATCCAGGAGGCCATGATCTACGGCGCCGTCGCCAACGGCGGCACCGAGTACCAGCCGACCATCGGCAAGGCCGTCATCAGCGCCGACGGCAAGTCCGTCCAGGAGATCAAGCCCAAGGCCGTCCGCAAGCTGCCCGTCAGCCAGGCCACCCTCAAGGGCATGGACGACGCCTTCGCCGGCGTCATCACCCGCGGTACCGCCGCCTGGAAGTTCAACGGCTGGCCCCAGGACAAGATCGCCCTGCACGGCAAGACCGGCACCGCCGAGGTCTACGGCAAGCAGACCACCTCGTGGCTGGCCACCTACAGCAAGGACTACACGGTCATCATGACCATCGCCCAGGCCGGTACCGGTTCCGGTGCCTCCGGTGAGGCGGTCCGCAACATCTACAGCGCGCTCTACGGCGTGTCGGCCGACGGCTCCATCGACAAGAACAAGGCGCTGCTGCCCACCCCGCAGCAGGGTCTGCCGAAGGTCCGCACCGACGGCACCATCGCCTCCCCGAAGGTCTCCAGGGACCCGGCGAAGGACTTCCAGGCCTCGCAGCAGGGCGGCCAGCAGAACGGCGGCCAGACCCCGGCCGCCACCACCGCCTCGCCGTCGGCGGGCAACCGCACCACCCGCAGGAAACCCCGCAGGCGCGGAAGCCGGAGGATGCTCACATGACCGGCGTCAACAGCTTCTCCGTCTCCGGGTACGGCCCGGCACGCCCCGGCTGGACCCGGGTCTTCGCCCGCGACTCGCTGGCCCGCCGGCTGGACTGGCCGATGCTGCTGGCGGCCGTCGCCCTGTCCCTGCTCGGCTCCCTGCTGGTCTACTCCGCGACCCGCAACCGCACCGAGATCAACCAGGGCGACCAGTACTACTTCCTGGTCCGCCACCTGATGAACACCGGCATCGGGCTCGCCCTGATGATCGGCACCATCTGGGTCGGCCACCGCCAGCTGCGCAACGCCGTACCGATCCTCTACGGACTGTCGCTGCTCGGCATCCTCGCGGTGCTCACCCCGCTCGGCGCCACCATCAACGGCAGCCGCAACTGGATCGTCTTCGGCGGCGGCTTCTCACTGCAGCCCGCCGAGTTCGTGAAGATCACGATCATCCTGGGCATGGCGATGATACTGGCGGCCCGGGTCGACGCCGGGGACAAGAAGTACCCCGACCACCGCACCGTCCTGCAGTCCCTCGGCCTGGCCGCGGTGCCGATCATGATCGTGCTCCTCATGCCCGACCTCGGCACGGTCCTGGTCATGGTGACGATCATCCTCGGCGTGCTGCTCGCCTCCGGCGCCTCCAACCGCTGGGTCTTCGGCCTGCTCACCGCCGGCGTGATCGGCTGCATCACGATCTGGCAGCTGCACGTCCTGGACCAGTACCAGATCGCCCGCTTCGCCGCCTTCGCCAACCCGAGCCTCGACCCGGCCGGCGTCGGCTACAACACCAACCAGGCCCGGATCGCCATCGGCTCCGGCGGCCTGACCGGCGCGGGCCTGTTCCACGGCTCGCAGACCACCGGCCAGTTCGTCCCCGAGCAGCAGACCGACTTCGTGTTCACGGTCGCGGGGGAGGAGCTCGGCTTCGTCGGCGCGGGCCTGATCATCCTGCTCATCGGCGTCATCCTGTGGCGCGCCTGCCGCATCGCCCGCGAGGCGCCCGAGCTGTACGGCACGATCGTCGCCGCCGGCATCGTCGCGTGGTTCGCGTTCCAGGCGTTCGAGAACATCGGGATGACCCTGGGGATCATGCCGGTCACCGGACTTCCCCTGCCGTTCGTGTCCTACGGCGGCTCCTCGATGTTCGCGGTCTGGGTGGCGGTGGGGCTGCTCCAGTCGATCAGGGCGCAGCGGCCGATGTCGGCGTAGGCCGATGCGGGCCCGACCGATGCCGGCACGGCCGATACGGGCCCGACCGATGCCGGCACGGCCGATACGGGCCCGACCGAGGTCGGCATGGCCGCGGCCGACCGGGGAACCCGGCGTGGTGAAGACACCGGCTACGGCGTCTTCACCCCCCGGCAATGTCCCGTCCACCCGCGATCCACCTCCATCGACGTCTGCCCCCGAGGCGGCCAAACCACTAGATTCAGCTCATGGCGGATACGAAGCGTGAAATCGAGCGCAAGTACGAGTCCGACGACAGCGGCCTGCCCGACCTGACCGGAGTCGCCGGCGTCGCGCACGTCCTCGACAAAGGCACCACGGAACTCGACGCGACCTACCACGACACCTCGGACCTGCGACTGGCCGCGGCCAGGATCACCCTGCGCCGCCGCAAGGGCGGCAGCGACGCCGGCTGGCACCTCAAACTCCCGGTCGCCCCCGGCGTCCGCGACGAGATCCACGCCCCGCTCGCCGACACCGTCCCCGACGAACTCGCCGCCCTCACCCGCTCCCGGGTCCGCGAAGGCCAGCTCGTCCCCGTCGTCCGGCTGCGCACCACACGCGACGTGCGCAACCTCGTCGACGCCCGGGGCCGGCTGCTCGCCGAGGTGAGCGTGGACCGCGTCCACGCCGAACGCCTCTTCGGCGGCGAGGGCACCGCCCAGTGGACCGAGATCGAGGTCGAACTCGCCGACGGCGGCGACCCCGCCTTCCTCGACAAGGTGGAGAAACGCCTGCGCAAGGCCGGCGTACGGCCCTCCGACTCGCCGTCCAAGCTGGCCCGCGCCCTCGCCGAGACCAAGGGCGGCCAACCGCACCCCGCCCCGGCCCCCGGCAAACCCACCACCGCCGGGGACCACGTCCTCGCCTACGTCCGCGCCCAGCGCGACGCCATCGTCGCCCTCGACCCCGCCGTCCGCCTCGACACCGAGGAGGGCGTGCACGACATGCGGGTCGCCACCCGCAGGCTGCGCAGCACGTTCCGCACCTTCGGCAAGGTCCTCGACCGGAAGATCACCGATCCGGTCGCCGCCGAACTGAAATGGCTGGCCGGCGAACTCGGCCTCGGCCGCGACCTGGAAGTCCTCGCCGAACGCCTCACCGGCGCCCTCGCCGACGTACCCCCGGCCCTCGTCTCGGGCCCCGTCCACGACCGGCTGCGAGCATGGGCCGACGCCGGTGAGCGCGGCTCCCGGCACCGCCTGCTCGGCGTCCTGGACTCCCGCCGCTACCTCGACCTCCTCGACACCCTCGACGCCCTGACCGCCGACCCGCCCCTGCTGAAAGCGGCCGCCAAGGACCCGCAGAAGGTGCTCGCCAAGGCCGTACGCAAGGACTTCGACAAGCTCACCGGCCTGATCGAGACGGCCATGGCCGAGCCCCCCGGCCACGACCGCGACCTCGGGCTGCACGAGGCCCGCAAGAAGTCCAAGCGCACCCGCTACGCCGCCGAAGCGGCCCGCCCCGCCCTCGGCGGCCGGGCCAAGTCCATGGTCAAAACCATGAAGTCGCTCCAGTCCCGGCTCGGCGAACACCAGGACAGTGTGATGGCCCGCGAAACCCTCCGGGAACTGTCCGCAGTCGCGCACGCCGCCGGCGAGAGCGCCTTCACCTACGGACTGCTGTACGGCCGCGAGGAACAGCGGGCGGCGGCCGTCGAGGCCGGGCTCCCGCACGCCTGGAAGAAGACCAGGAAGGCGGCGCACGGCTGAGCGGACGTACGGGGGACTCCGCCGGGCACGTTAGGCTAGATGGTCACCCTCCCCCCAGCCTTCGGCCGGGGGTGCCCCCAGTCAGCTCACAAAGGTCCGCGACATGCCTGCCGAAGCCGCCGCCCAGGTCGCCGAGTCTGTGTTCCCGCAGCTGGAAGCCCTGCTCCCGCATGTGCAGAAGCCGATCCAGTATGTCGGCGGAGAGCTCAACTCCACGGTCAAGCCCTGGGAGTCCTGCGACGTCCACTGGGCGCTCATGTACCCGGACGCCTACGAGGTCGGCCTGCCCAACCAGGGCGTCATGATCCTCTACGAGGTCCTCAACGAACAGGACGGCGTCCTCGCCGAGCGCACCTACAGCGTGTGGCCCGACCTGGAGGCGCTGATGCGGGAGCACGGCGTCCCGCAGTTCACCGTGGACAGCCACCGCCCCGTGAAGGCCTTCGACGTGTTCGGCCTGTCCTTCTCCACGGAGCTCGGCTACACGAACATGCTCACGGCCCTCGACCTCGCGGGCATCCCCCTGGAGTCCAAGGACCGCACCCTCGACGACCCGATCGTCCTCGCGGGCGGCCACGCGGCCTTCAACCCGGAGCCCATCGCGGACTTCATCGACGCGGCGATCATCGGCGACGGCGAGCAGGCCGTCCTCGACATGACGAGGATCATCCGCGAGTGGAAGGTGCAGGGCCGCCCCGGCGGACGCGAGGAGGTCCTCCTCCGCCTCGCCAAGACCGGCTCCGTCTACATCCCGGCCTTCTACGACGTCGAGTACCTCCCCGACGGCCGGATCGCCCGCGTCGTCCCCAACCGCTCCGGCGTCCCGTGGCGCGTCTCCAAGCACACCGTCATGGACCTGGACGAGTGGCCGTACCCCAAGCAGCCCCTGGTCCCGCTCGCCGAGACCGTCCACGAGCGCATGTCCGTCGAGATCTTCCGCGGCTGCACCCGCGGCTGCCGCTTCTGCCAGGCCGGCATGATCACCCGCCCGGTCCGCGAGCGCTCCATCACCGGCATCGGCGAGATGGTGGAGAAGGGCCTCAAGGCCACCGGCTTCGAAGAGGTCGGCCTGCTCTCCCTCTCCTCCGCCGACCACTCGGAGATCGGCGACATCGCCAAGGGCCTCGCCGACCGCTACGAGGAAGACAAGATCGGCCTCTCCCTGCCCTCCACCCGCGTCGACGCCTTCAACGTCGACCTCGCGAACGAACTGACCCGCAACGGCCGCCGCTCCGGCCTGACCTTCGCCCCCGAGGGCGGCTCCGAGCGCATGCGCAAGGTCATCAACAAGATGGTCTCGGAGGACGACCTCATCCGCACCGTCGCCACGGCCTACGGCAACGGCTGGCGCCAGGTGAAGCTCTACTTCATGTGCGGTCTGCCCACCGAGACCGACGACGACGTCCTCCAGATCGCCGACATGGCGACGAAGGTCATCGCCAAGGGCCGCGAGGTCTCCCGCTCCAACGACATCCGCTGCACGGTCTCCATCGGCGGGTTCGTCCCCAAGCCGCACACTCCCTTCCAGTGGGCCCCGCAGCTCTCCGCCGAGGAGACGGACGCCCGCCTGGAGAAGCTCCGCGACAAGATCCGCGGCGACAAGAAGTACGGCCGCTCCATCGGCTTCCGCTACCACGACGGCAAGCCCGGCATCGTCGAGGGCCTGCTGTCCCGCGGCGACCGCCGCATCGGCGCCGTCATCCGCGCCGTCTACGAGGACGGCGGCCGCTTCGACGGCTGGCGCGAGCACTTCTCCTACGACCGCTGGATGGCCTGCGCCGACAAGGCCCTCGCCCCCTACGGCGTGGACGTCGACTGGTACACCACCCGCGAACGCACCTACGAGGAAGTCCTCCCCTGGGACCACCTCGACTCGGGCCTAGACAAGGACTGGCTCTGGGAGGACTGGCAGGACGCCCTCGACGAGACCGAGGTCGAGGACTGCCGCTGGACCCCTTGCTTCGACTGCGGGGTGTGCCCGCAGATGGACACGGCCATACAAATCGGCCCGACCGGCAAGAAGTTGCTTCCTCTGACGGTCAAGAACGCTGCGCCCGCGCCGAGTGGACACGCCCACTGAGGTGAGCGAGCCACTGAAGCGCATCGCGGATGTGCTGGCGGGGGCGACGGAGGACGAGGTTGTCGCTGCGCTGGAAGCGGTACGCGTACCGACCAGACAGCGGCAGTCTCCCTCGCGGGAGGTGTCCCGGACGCCTCTGTCCCTGCCGCGCGTGGCGGGCTCCTGTGTCATTCACTCGGAAGTGGAGCGGGTCTGACCCTGGCACCACTCTTGAGGGTGACTGACGGCTTGCTGGGGCCTCCTCGTGGTGCCTCAGTCCTGGCAACCGCAGACTGATGCGGTCTTGGCGTCCGTGACCGTGACGGCCGGGTCGGTGGAGCTCTCGGCCGGGGTGCAGCAGTCGTTCACGTCGCAGCAGGCGTCTGCGGACGTGGTCGCTTCGGTCCCTTCGGCTACGGCCACTGCGGTGGGCTTGGTGGCGCGCACGATCGCCGAGTGCATCCCGTCGGCCACGCCGTGGGTCGGAGTGATCTCGACGTCGGTGAAGCCTGCCGCTGCGAGGCCTTCGCGGTACTCGCTGAAGGAAAGGGTGCCGGCGATGCAGCCGACGTAGTCGCCGCGCTCGGCTCGCTGCTCGGGTGTCAGAGAGTCGTCTGCGACGACGTCGGACACGCCGAGACGGCCGCCGGGCTTCAGGACGCGGAGCGTCTCCGTGAACACCGCCGCCTTGTCTGTGGACAGGTTGATCACGCAGTTGGAGATCACGACGTCGATGGTGTTCGCGGGCAGCGGGATGGCCTCGATGGTGCCCTTGAGGAACTCGACGTTCGTGGCGCCCGCCTTCGCGGCGTTGGCCAGTGCCAGGGAGAGCATTTCCTCGGTCATGTCGAGTCCGTACGCCTTGCCCGTCGGGCCGACGCGTCGGGCGGAGAGCAGGACGTCGATGCCGCCTCCGGAACCGAGATCGAGGACGCGTTCCCCTTCGTGCAGCTCGGCCACCGCGGTGGGGTTGCCGCAGCCGAGGGAGGCGGTCAGGGCCTCGGCGGGGAGCGTGTCGCGCTCGTCGGCCGAGTAGCGGGCGGAGCCGAAGTTCTCGTCGATCTCGACGGGCTCCGGCCCGCAACAGGCGGTGCTGCCCTCGGTGACCTTGGCGGCCGCTGCTGCGTAACGCTGGCGGACGGTCTCACGCAGGTCTGTGGACTGCTGGTCAGGCATGAGTCACTCCTGGATGACGGGGCATGGCGGTGCCCCGGAACGGCTTGCATTGACGTTCGTTGATGCAACCTTGCGCCTTGGATCGAAGGACGTCAACATAGAGGTATGTCGAAACAAGAGCTGAAGATCCTCGGCCAGGACGGCGATGACTCCTGCTGCGAGGGGTTGGCCACGGCGCCCCTGGACGAAGAACAGGCGGCCGATCTGGCGAAGATCTTCAAAGCCCTGGGCGACCCGGTGCGTCTGCGGCTGATGTCGATGATCGCTTCGCGCGAGGGCGGGGAGGTCTGCGTCTGTGAGCTGACTCCTGCCTTCGAGCTGTCGCAACCCACGATCTCGCACCATTTGAAGCTGCTCCGGCAGGCGGGGCTCATCGACTGTGAGCGACGCGGTACCTGGGTCTACTACTGGATTCTGCCGGCGGCTCTCGATCGCTTGGCAGGGTTCCTGTCCGTGCCGCAGGCGGCAAAGGCATCCGTGTGAACGCGTCCCTCGGCCGTCGCGTCGCTGCCGAGGCGGTGGGTACAGCTGCGCTGGTGGCCGTGGTCGTCGGCTCCGGGATCCAGGCGACCGAGCTCTCACGTGACGTGGGTGTCCAACTGCTCGCCAACTCGATTTCCACGGTCCTCGGCCTGGGCGTGTTGATCGCGCTCCTCGGGCCCGTCTCAGGTGCACACTTCAACCCGGCTGTCACCCTCACGGCATGGTTCGCCGACCGGAAGAGCGGCAGTGGGCTGCGTCCGCTGGACGTGTTCGCATATGTGCCGGCGCAGATCGCGGGAGCCGTTGCCGGTGCGGTCCTGGCCGATGCCATGTTCGCCGAACCCCTGGTGAAGTGGTCCACGCAGGACCGCTTCGCGGGACACCTTTGGCTGGGGGAAATCGTGGCGACAGCCGGGCTGGTTCTGCTGATCTTCGGCCTGAATCGGACGGGCCGCGGGCGATTCGCTCCGGGGGCTGTGGCGTCCTTCATCGGGGCCGCTTACTGGTTCACCTCGTCCACCTCGTTCGCGAACCCGGCGGTGACCATCGGCCGTACGTTCACCGACACCTTCGCCGGTATCGCCCCGGCCTCGGTCGCGCCCTTCATCGCGGCACAACTGGTGGGTGCCGCTGCCGGCCTGGGCTTGGTTGCGTTGCTCTTCGGGCCCGTCGCCCCCGCTGAAACCGATGTCGTCATGCCACAAGGTGACACCGAACTTGCCGCTTCCCCTCGCTGACCCCTTTCAAGGAACATCTGTCATGAGCGACTCCACTCCGTGCCCGTCCGTTCTGTTCGTCTGCGTCCACAACGCCGGGCGCTCCCAGATGGCTGCCGCCTTCCTCACCCACTTCGCCGGGGAGAAGGTGGAGGTCCGCTCGGCCGGCTCCGTCCCCGCCGACACGGTCAATCCGGCTGTGGTGGAAGCGATGAACGAAGTCGGCATCGACATCTCCGCCGAGACACCGAAGATCCTGACGACGGAAGCCGTACAGGCGTCCGACGTCGTCATCACAATGGGGTGCGGAGACACGTGCCCCGTTCTCCCGGGGAAGCGATACCTTGACTGGCAGCTCGACGATCCTGCCGGCCAAGGCGTGGATGCCGTCCGCCCGATCCGGGACGAGATCGAACGCCGCATCCGGACCTTGGTGAATGACCTGACTGGCTGAACAACGCGCGGCTCTGCAGTTGCCGTGCGCGACAGCCCGCAGATGGACACCCACATCCAGATCGGCCCCACCGGCAAGAAGCTGCTGCCGCTCACGGTGAAGAACGCGGGGCCGGCGCCGACCGCCAGTGGGCACGCGCACTGACGTCGGCGCGGCCGACCCGGCAGGGGGCGCCGCTCCCGGCCGGGTCCGTCCTGCTACCAGGTCACCGGGAGTTCCAGCGGGAAGCGTCTGATCGTCTCCGTGTCCCAGCGCAGCTCCTCCGCCGGCACCGCGAGGCGCAGGGCGGGGAATCTCTCGACGAGGCGGCCGACGGCCACTTCGAGTTCCGCCATCGCCAGCGGCATCGCGATGCACCGGTGCCCGCCCCAGCCGAACGTCATGTGCGGGACGGTGGGACGGTCCAGGTCGATCTCGTGCGCGTCCGGATACCGCTGCGGGTCCCGGTTGGCCGTCAGGTACGACACGTGCACGAAGTCGCCCGCCCTGATCCGCGCCCCGTCCAGCTCCACGTCCTCCAGAGCCACCCGGGGGATCCCGACCCCCTTGCGGAACGGGATGCAGCGCAGCAGTTCGTGCACGACGTCCGTCAACGTCTCGGGCCTGCGCGTGAGGTGCCGCATCAGTTCGGGACGGGTCAGGAGCAGGTACACGATGTTGCTGATCTGGCAGGTGGCCGTGTCCTGGCCGCTGAGCGCCAGCGTCAGGGTCATGACCGCCAGCTCCCTGTCGTCGAGCTGCTCCTCGCCCTCCCGCGCCGCGGCCATCGCGCTGATGAGGTCGGGGCCGGGCGAGGTGCGGCGCTGCGCGACGAGCTCGGCGAAGTAGTCGGTCAGCTCGGTCTTGGCCGTCGCGGCGGCCTCCTTGCTGCCCGCGCCGACGACGAGCAGCCGGTGCACGGACTCCTGGATGCGGGGCCACTCCTCCCTCTCGATGCCGAGGAGGTCGAGGACGGTGTGCTGGGGGAGCGGGTTGGACAGGTGCCGGACCAGGTCGGCCGGCGCTCCCTCCTTCTCCATCTCGTCCAGGCACCGGTCCGCGAGCCAGACGATCCGGTGCCGCATGCCGTCGACCTGCTGCTGGGTGAACGCCTGCGAGGCCAGGTGGCGGACGCGGCTGCTGTGCGGCGGGTCCATCACGTTGACCGATTCCGGGGAGACGATGGGCTCCGGTGTCATCCGGGGATAGTCGTGGCCGATGATGCCCGCCCTGCTGAACCGAGGGTCGGTGGTCACCTGCTTGACGGCGTCGAAGCCGGTGATCAGCCAGGCGTCCGCCGCGCCGTAGGGCAGCCGGATGCGCGCGGGGGAGCAGCGCTGCATCAGATCGGCGAGCGCCGGGTCGAAGTCGAGCGCTTCGCTGAAGTCGAACGGGCAGATGCTTGTCTCGTTGTCCGCGGCCATCAGCCGGTTCCTCCAGAGCTGGGTGCGACGTCGGTGGTGGGCCTCCCCTCGCAGGAATGCAAGCACGGCAGACGGCGTCGATCGCTGACCGGCACAGGTGCACCCGACCAGGTGGGCTAACACCTGGTCGCTGTGATGTCGCCCACGAGGTCTTGTCGGGACCGGACAGCCTCCCTAAATTCGGTCATATGTCCGACAAAGATTCCTCCTTTCCCGCCGAGCCGGTCGAGTTCTCCGTCGATCTCACCGGGCACGAGATGACCCGGCGGGCCCACGTCATGAACGCGCTGGGCGCCGAGTGGGACCCCGTCGCCGTGATGCGGGGCGAGGAGGAGGCGTACGACCTGCTGTACTCCGGGCTCGACGCGGAGCAGCAGCGGTTGTACGACTCGCTGGTCGAGGCCGGAGTGCTGCCCCGGCGCGCCTGAGCCTCCCCGAGCCCCTGGGCTCCCGGGGTCCCCTGAACCCCGGCGGGGTCGCGGTGCGCCGTGTGCGGGTGCCGCCGCCGACGTGCCGGTGCGGTGTTTGCGTCCGCGACGGGTGACGGCCACCGTGGACGGGTGCTTCTCGTTCCGGGCTGGTTGTGGCGGCGGGGGCCGGTCGGCGTGGGTGTGGGCGTGGGCCTCGCCGCCGGTGTCTGCGGTGCGGGCTTCGTCCTCCTGGAGGCGGGTTCACGGGCCGGCGCGCTCGTGGTTCTCGTGATGCTGGGCCCGTTCTACGGGGTCCGGGCGGCGCGTCGTACGGCCCGGCTCTGGCCCGCGGTCGGCGGCATGAGCGGTGTGGACCGGGCGGCCGTCGTGGCTGCCGTACGGCGGGGCGGGACCCTCGTGGAATCCCGGCTGGCGCCCTGTGTCGTCGCCTACGCGACGAGCCTGCGGCGGGCCGCCGAGGAGGACCGGCCACGGCGCCGGGTCGTGGTGGCCGTCACCGTGCTCGCGGTCGTCCTCGCCGGGTACGACACCCTGAACGGCGCCGTCGGCGAGCTGACCGCCTCCTGGCTCGTCGTCGGTCTCTGCCTGGCCGACCTGCTGTGGTGGCCGCGCAGCCGTGCCCGGCTGCTGTCCCGGGCCGACCGGGCGGCGGCGTCGGCCCGCCGCCTGACAGGCGGTTCCTGAGCCGGACACCACCCCTTACGGCGGCTGCCACCGCGGGGGGCGGCGGCCGGGGCGGGCGTTCGGCCGCGGGAACCACCCGTCCGGGGTGAGGCGGCCCCACGCGAGCCGGCCGGATGCTGCTGGGAAGCGGACGACGGCCGCCGGGGTGGTCGGTGCGGCGCCGTGCCGGGTGCTTCGGCGGCGGGGCCGGGCGGACGAACGGGCGGACGAAGGGACGGACGATGGGCGACGACAAGGTCGAGCGCGACGGGAGAGCGGAGCGCATAGCCGAGTTCATCGAGCCGCTGCGGATCGAGCCCGGGACCAGGGTACGGCTGGCCAAGGACTTCGACCCCGGCTACAAGGCGGGCATCAGCAAGAAGAAGGAAGGCGTCGAACTGCTGCGCACCGGCGTCGAACTGCTCGCCGACTACCAGCGTCGGCTGGCCGCCCAGGACACCTACGGAGTGCTGCTGTGCCTTCAGGCGCTGGACGCCGCCGGCAAGGACGGCACGATCCGTCACGTGATGAGCGGAGTGAACCCGCAGGGCGTGCGCGTGTCCAGCTTCAAGGTGCCCTCGGACGAGGAACTCGGTCACGACTTCCTGTGGCGCTACACCCGCGAACTGCCCCGGCGCGGAGAGATCGGCATCTTCAACCGCTCGCACTACGAGGAAGTGCTCGTCGTCCGCGTCCATCCGGAGAACCTGCTCCGGCAGAAGCTGCCCGACGCGGCCCGCGGTCCTGACGTGTGGGAACGGCGCTACCGGGAGATCAACGACTGGGAACGTCATCTGAGCGACAACGGCTTCAGGATCGTCAAACTGTTTCTGAACCTGTCGAAGGAAGAACAGCGTTCCCGTTTCCTCAAACGCATCGACGTTCCCGAGCGGAACTGGAAGTTCTCGTCGGCCGACATACGCGAACGGGCCCGATGGGACGACTACCAGCGGGCCTTCTCACAGATGCTGTCCGAAACCAGCACGCCGTGGGCGCCCTGGTACGTCGTTCCCGCCGACCACAAGTGGTTCGCCCGGGTGTGCGCGGCCGCCGTTCTGGCGCACACGCTCATCGACATCGACCCCCGGTACCCGCACGTCGGCGCCGCGGCCCGGCGTGAACTGGCCGAGGCCGAACGGGAACTGAAAGCCGAGAAGAAGAAGCACCGGTGACGACGAAGGGGAGTGACGGACGGGCCCGGGACGGAGGCACCTTCATGACCGCGCAGACAGACACTCCGCAGGACCGGGAGACCGGCGGCCGGCCGTGGTACACGAGGCCGCCCGCGGAGGTGGCCGCGGCGTTCGAGGTGGATCCGGCCGTCGGACTGACCACCGCACGCGCCGCGGAACTGCTCCGTACGCACGGCCCCAACGCACTGCCCGAGGAGAAGCCGCTGCCGGGCTGGCGCCGCTACCTCGCCCAGTACCGCAGCTACATGCAGCTGGTCCTGCTGGGCGCCGCCGTCGTCTCGCTCGTCATCAGGGAGTGGAGCACCGGGGTCCTGCTGCTCGTCCTGACCGTCGTCAACGCGGTCGTCGGAATGCGCCAGGAGGGCAAGGCCGACAGCGCCATGAACGCGCTGAAGTCGATGATGAAGGCGACCGCGCGGGTACGCAGGGACGGCACCGAGTCGAAGGTGCCCGCCGAGGAGGTCGTCCCCGGCGACGTGGTGCTGCTCGCGGCGGGCGACGAGGTGCCCGCGGACGGCCGGATCGTCACGGCGAACGCCCTCCAGATCGACGAGTCGGCACTGACCGGTGAGAGCGTGCCGGCCGCGAAGGAACCGGGGGTGCTCACCGGAACCGGTCCCCCGCCCGGCGAACGCCACAACATGGCCTTCATGAACACCCCCGTCACCCACGGCAGCGGCACCGTGGTGGTCACCGCCACCGGTGTGGACACCGAACTCGGCCGTATCTCCGGCATGCTGTCGAGCACCCGCCGGGAGGCCTCGCCGCTGACCAGGGAGATGGACCGGCTCACCCTGTGGATCACGGCGACCGCCGGGGTGACGATGATCCTGATGTTCGTGCTCGGCCGCGGCCGCGGTACGGCGTGGGACGCGCTGTTCGTCAGCGCCGTCTCCCTGGCGATCGCCGCCATCCCGGAGGCGCTGCCGACCGTGTCCCAGACGATCCTGTCCATCGGCGCGATCGACCTGTCCCGTCGGCAGGCGATCGTCAAGGACCTGCCGTCGGTGGAGGCACTGGGGTTCACCTCGGCGATCAACTCCGACAAGACCGGCACGCTCACCATGAACCAGATGACCGCCGTCGAGGTCGTCGACCCCGGCGACCGCTACACCGTCTCCGGCACCGGTTACGGCCTCGAGGGCAGGATCCGGCACCCGGTCGGCGGCGCCCCCGACATGACGGACGCGATCCTGCCCTACCTGGTCGCCAACGACGCCCGCCTGGTGGACGGCAAGGTGATCGGCGACCCCACGGAGGGCGCCCTGCTGATCCTCGGCCACAAGGCGGGCCTGGACGTCGACGCCACCCAAGAGCGGCTGCCACGGCTGGCCGTGCTGCCCTTCGACCCCGCCTACAAGCTGATGGCCACCTTCAACCGGGCCACCGACGAGACGGGCCGTCCCGTGGTCCGCTGCTTCGTGAAGGGCGCGGCGCCCGCCCTGATGGCCCGCGCGGCCACCGCACTGCGCGCAGGCAGGTCCGTCCCCTGGGACGAGGCCCTGCGGCGACGGGCGCAGGAGCACGTCGAGCGGATGGGCGGCGAGGGCCTCAGGGTGATGGCCGCCGCCCGCCGCGACCTGGACCCGGCCGACTTCGACCCGGACGGTGATCTCCTCGGCCATGTCACCGACCTTCAGATGACCAGCCTGGTCGGCATGGTCGACCCGCCGCGCGCCGAGTCGAGGGCCGCCGTCGCCGACGCGCAGGCCGCGCACATCAGGGTCCGCATGGTCACCGGCGACGACGTCGTCACGGGCGCCGCCATCGCCCGGCAGCTCGGCATCGAGGGCGAGGCCGTGCTCGGCGCCGACTTCGCGGCGCTTCCCGAAAGTGAACGGCTAGCGCGGATCGACGGCATCGGTGTCGTCGGCCGGGTGGCACCCGAGCACAAGGTGCTGCTCGCCGAGACCCTGAAGAGGAAGGGCGACGTGGTGGCCATGACCGGCGACGGCGTCAACGACGCCCCCGCGATCAAGGCCGCCGACGTCGGCATCGCCATGGGTTCAGGCACGGAGGTCGCCAAGAACGCGGGCCGGATGGTGCTGTCCGACGACAACTTCGCCACGATCGTCTACGCCGTCGAGCAGGGCCGCAAGATCTACGACAACCTCACCAAGTACATCCGGTTCGTGCTCGTCCTGCTGGTGGTGTTCGTGCTGACGTTCCTCGGCGCGACGCTGTTCGACATCGCCGCGGGGGAGCCGTTCACCCCGGCGCAGGTGCTGTGGATCCACTTCTTCGTCAACGCGGCCTTCGGCTTCGCGCTCGGCTTCGACCGGCAGAGCCCCGGCCTGATGGCCCGCAGGCCGCGTCCGCGCGGCGCGCACGTGCTGTCCCGGGGCGTGATGCTCACCGTCGGCCTGTCCGGGCTGACGATCACCATCGGGCTGCTCTGCCTGATCGAACTCGGCACGTCCCGCTACGGCAGTGTCGCGGTCGGCCAGTCGATGGCGTTCACGTCCTTCGCGCTCTGCCTGATCGTGGCCGCGCTGGAGTGCCGCAGCGAACGGGCCACCGTCCTGACCACCGCCAGCTTCGACAGCAAGCAGATGAACCGGGCGATGCTGATCGAGTTCGTCCTCGCGGTCCTGGTCACCCAGACGGACGCCTTCCGCCGGCTGCTGGGGACGACCGAGCTGAACCTGGCCCAGTTCGCCTGGACGCTCGTCCCGGCCGTGGCGCTGCTGGCGCTGTGGGAGCTCGGCAAGTTCCTCGCCCGCTGGAACGGCCGGCCGGTCGCGGGGACCTGACAGGCGCCCCGCCGATCCCGCGGCTCACCCCGGGGAACTGCCGGTGCGCCGTCCCCGAGGGGTGAGCGCCAGGCGCAGCACCCGCCGCCAGTCGGCCGGGGGCCGGTTCGGCGGGGTGCCCGGCCGGTGCCTGGGCACCCGGACCCGCAGCGCCCCGGGGGAGATCCGGCAGACCACCGGCGCGGGCAGCACGACGGACTCCCCGTCGATCCCCGCCGGAACGGTGCCACCCCGGGCACCGACCTGCGTACCGGCCGCCACGCCGACGTCGGTACCCGGACCCGACCCGGGGCCCGCGTGAATGTCGACGGGATCTGCTTCCAGAACCGCGTCAGCGTTCGCGACGGGTCCCGGGCTCGATGCCGGTCCGGGTCCCGATGCCGGTCCGGGTCCCGGTCCCGATGCCGGTCCGGGTCCCGGTCCCGGTCCCGGTCCCGGTCCCGCGCCGGTGTCCGCGTCGACGACGACTTCGCGGGCGGTCAGTCTGGGCACGGCAGGTGACCGGCGGCCGAAGGTCAGCAGGCGGGCCGCCCGTGCGGAGCTGTCGACGCACACGCCGAGCACGCCCAGCCGCCCGGAGTCCAGGCCCTCCCGCAACCCGGGTCGGGCGGGGTCGGGCAGGGGCCGGTAGGGGTTGTTGCTGACGAGCACGGCCTGCAGCCCCCGGGCGCGCCGACGCCCGGCGCGCATGCTCAGGCGCGGCGCGTCGGGGCCGGTGAGCAGGGCGGGCAGCATCTGCAGGACGGTGCGCAGTTTCGCGTCCCGGTAGCCGGGGTCGCCGACGACGGCCGCGTACGTGCCGAAGGACGCGTTGTTGACGAACACGCGCCCCGCGGCGTACCCGAGGTCCACGCGGACCTCCTCGGCGTCGGTGAACGCCTCCAGCGCGGCCGCGGGGTCGTCCCGGTCGAGACCGAGGTCGAGGGCGAAGTGGTTGCGGGTTCCGGCCGGGATCACCACGAACGGCACGTCGTGCCGGGCCGCGACCTCAGCGACCAGCGCCTGGGTGCCGTCCCCGCCGGCCACCGCCAGCAGGTCGGCGCCCTCCGCCAGCGCACGCCGGGCCAGCTCCGCCACGTCCTGATGGTGCGCCGGATCCAGCAGGACCACCCGGGCGCCCGCCGCCCTCGCCTTCTCGGCGAGCCCGAAGCGCGCCACCTTGCCCCCGCCGGAGCGCGGGTTCATGACCACCCACGGCTGTCGCGCGGGCGGTACCGCGACGGGTTCGCCGGCGCCCGCGGCCCCCCGGTCCGCGGGGGTCGTCGCGATCCGCGCGGCCGTCAGCGCCAGCAGCCACAGGCCGAGGGCCAGGCAGGCGGGCACCAGCATGCCGTGGGTGGCGAACAGGACCAGTGCGGTCACCGGGGCGGCCGCCGCCAGCAGCGCCCCGGCGGCGCGGAGCGGTCCGGGATGGGCGAGGGTCCACCACAGGCCCCCGGCGGCCAGGGCCACGGCGGCGATGGCGACCAGGACCCACAGGAGGCTCCGCAGCCCGGCGCTGACGAGCAGGACGAGGAGACTGCCGAGCAGGGCGAGCAGCGCGACCCGGGCCCAGGAGAAGGCCGTGAGACGGGCGGAGCGCGGCGCCAGACGGGTCTGCGGGTTCATGGTCGTCCCTCCGACACGGCTCCCCGACGCCGGACACCTGCCGTGTCGAAGATGCACCCGGTCCGGCCCCGTGCGCCTCACCCGGGCCGGGTGAGCCCGGGAACCGTTTCTCCCGCCCGGCCCGCGGCCGCACCCTTCCACGACGCTGCGAAACCGTGACACGACCGCCACGCGGGCCGGACCGGCCCGGCCGCACCATGGGGGAAACCGAAGTCGGGCGAGCGACGGGGGAGCCGGCGGCCATGGAACTGGAACTGGGCTACGACTGGCTGGGCGGCCGACTGCGTGCCATCGGGGACGTCCCGCTCACCTACGGACGGTGGGGCGGCCGGCCCCTGGCGCTCGGCCCGCATCCGCTGGAGTACGACCTGCTCGGCAGCCGGTTGCGGCGGATCGGCGACACGGAGATCGGCTACGGACGGCTGGGCAGCGTCCCGAGGACGTTCGGCGGCTGGGACGTGGACTGCGCCGCCTGGTCGGGCATCCCGCAACGCATCGGACCGTACCCGGTGGACCACCCCAGGCTCGGCGGGCGGGCGCGCGCGGTGGGTCCGCTCTCCGTGTCGTACGACTTCCTGGGCGGCCGTCCCCGCCGCGTCGGGCTGCCCGACGGCTGGACCGCCCTTCCCGACGACCTGCTGCGCGTGCTCTTCCTGGTCCTGCATCTCCAGGCCGAACGCAACCGGAGCAGTTCCTCGGCAGCCGGATAGGCGCCGGACAGGCGAAAGCCGGACAAGCGCCGGACAGGCGAGGGCCCGCCGGACGGATCCGGCGGGCCCTCGGGTGATGCGGGATCAGGCGGCGGCCGCGTACTTCGGGTTGGGGCCGTACTGGTTCTCCTCGGGCTTGCCTTCGGAGGCGAGCCAGACGATCAGGATGATCCAGCCGACCAGCGGAATGATGCCGATCAGGACCGCCCAGCCGGACCGGCCGGTGTCGTGCAGCCGGCGGACCGCGACGCCCAGGCCGGGCAGCAGGACCGCGAGCGCGTAGATCGAGCTGAGGGCGGCGAACCCGATGGCCCGGCCGACGACCGCCAGCACGATGCTGATGATCAGGTTGAACAGGAAGAACATCCAGTATTCCTGCCGGCGCGCACGGCCGCTGAACACCGCGTACTTCTTGAGTACGTCCACGTACCAGTTCATTACTCGTCCCCCCGGGGATCAAGGCTTGATTGGCCCTCAGCAAATCAAGCCGACATGGCTGGATCCATCCATATTGGCGTGAGCGGGTCAACCGTTACCGTGTCGCCGCCATACGGTGATCAAGGGGCTGCGCGGCAGAACCAGCCACGAGCACCGGGGTGCCCGGAGGGGCCCCGGACGGGTGCTCGGCACCCTCTTCCGGTGGATCCTCGTGGAGCCCGCGCGCGGGGGTACCGGACCGTCCTCACCCCGGTCGGCACATCGTGCGCGGCCTGCGCCGCGCCCTCCTCGGGGACCCCGTCCCGGCGGCGCCCGCGGACCGACGGGAACCCACGGGCCGCGACACACGTACTCTTGGTGGATAGCAGTACACAGCGGTACGGCCCACAGCGGTACGGCCGCTTCCGCGAGAACCTCACGAGAACCACGAAGGACTGACGACACTGGGCAAGCGACAGCCCGAAGGCCCGCCGCCCGCACCCGCGGTGCAGCGCATCCGACTGCGCTACACCAAGCGCGGCCGCCTCCGGTTCACCAGCCACCGTGACTTCCAGCGCGCCTTCGAGCGTGCGTTGCGCCGCGCCGAGGTGCCGATGGCCTACTCGGCGGGGTTCACACCGCACCCCAAGGTGTCGTACGCCAATGCCGCACCCACCGGCACGGGCAGTGAGGCGGAGTACCTGGAGATCGCGCTCACCGCACCCCGCGACCCGGAGCGGTTGCGCGCCCTCCTCGACGAGTCCCTGCCCACCGGGCTCGACATCGTCGACGCGGTCGAGGCACGCACGTCAGGACTGGCCGACCGGCTCACCGCATCCGTGTGGGAGCTCCGGCTGCCCGGCGTGGACCCGGCCCTGGCCGAACAGGCCGTCGCCGCGTTCAACACCGCCGAGGCCGTCGAGGTCCAGCGCATGACCAAGAACGGCGTCCGCACCTTCGACGCCCGCCCCGCGGTCGTGCAACTTGAAACACAGAGTGAAACGGCTGATAGGCCGACCGACCAGCCCTGTGCGATACTGCGGCTGGTTGTTCGGCACGTGACGCCTGCCGTACGACCCGACGACGTCCTGTCCGGTCTCCGCGCCGTGGCCGACCTGGCGCCGCCGGTCCCCGCAGCGGTGACCAGGCTGGCGCAGGGGCTGCTCGATGAAGAGACCGGCACGGTGACCGACCCGCTCGCGCCCGACCGCGAGGCAGTGGAGGCCCTCTCGAAGGCCGAACCCGCTGCCACCGCGACGGCGCCGGCGTAAGGAAGGTCCCGCGAAGGACGGACGTCGTAGCGCAGCCCTCGTACTCGGGAGCCACCTGGGTCGGGCAGCGCACCGACCAGAAGACTTTCGCCAGGCCGTCCGCGACAAGGCGTACGGAACCGGCGAGACAGGACACAGAGAGCTCCTGTGCGGCGCCCGCGCCCCACACGGCGGCACCGCGCAACGCGCGAGCCGCGGACGTCACCGGTGGTCGCTCGACGAACGACTCCGGACCAGGCGCGGCGCCCGGGAGCCTGACGGGAGAAACGCCCGCATGCTCGAACCGACCGAACCCGCAGAGACCCCTACGGGCTCCGAACCGAACACCCCCAGCGACACCCTGCCGCCGCGCAGGCGTCGCCGTGCCGCGTCCCGCCCCGCGGGACCGCCCGTCGCGGCCGAGGCCGTGACCGGGGACCAGGCCGAGACCACCGCTCCGGCCATACCGGCCGCCGAGCCCACCGAGACGGCGCAGGCCGCCGCCGCTGCCGAGCCGTCAGCGGCCGACGACACCGCGCAGAGCGGTGCGGCCACGGAAGAGGCCGCTCCCGCCCCGCGCACGCGCCGTCGTGCGACCCGCCGGGTGTCCGCACCCGCCGGGGCTCCGGAGACCGCCGAGACCGCCGAGACGGTCGTCCCCGCCACTGCCACGGCGTCCGCCACCGCTGCCGCCGAGGCCGCCGCGAGCCCGGCCGAGACCCCCGCGGCCGGCGACGAGGAGACCGCCCCGCCCCGGGCACGCCGACGCGCCACGCGCCGCACCTCCGCGCCCGCCGCAGCCCAGGCCGCGACGACCGGGCCGGCTGAGACCCCCGCGGCCCAGGCGACCCCTGCGGCAGCCCCCGAGACAGCCGGGACCGCCGCCGCGGAGGCCGTCGAGGAGGCCGCGCCCGCTCCCGCCCCGCGTGCCCGTCGCCGTGCCACCCGCCGGGTGTCCGCGCCCGCCGGAGCCCCCGAGAGCGCCGCGGAGACCGCCGCGCCCGCCGTCGCCGCGGAGACCACCGAGGCGACCGAGACCACCGAGGCGACCCAGGTGAGCGAGACCACACCGGCCCCCGAGGCCGCCGACGCCACCGAGACCGTGGCGGCCGCCGAGGAGACCGCACCGGCTCCCCGCGCGCGTCGCCGTGCCACCCGCCGGGCGTCCGCGCCCGCCGGCCCGCCCGAGACCGCCGCCGACACGGGCGCCGCCGAAGCACCGGCCGCCCAGGCCCCGGCCCCCGCCGAAGCACCGGCCGCCCAGACCCCGGCCCCCGCCGCACCTGCGGCTGCGGCCGCCGAGCCCGTCGAGGCCGAGACCCCGCGTCGTCGGCGCCGCGTCGTCCGGCAGGCCGCCACCGGCTTCTCCGAGCCCGCCCCCGCGGCCGGAGCCGACGAGGAGCCGCGCCGCCCGGCCCGGCCCGCCGTCGCCGTCTTCCAGGCACCCGTGTTCACCGAACCCAGGTTCCAGACCCCGGAGCGCGCCGCCGCCGAGGCCGCCGCGTCCGCCGACACCGAGGAGCCCGAGGAGGCCGCGGAGACCACCGCGCCGACCGCGCCCACCGGGTCCACCGGCGCCCCTGACCCCGCCGAGCAGGCCGATGCCGGTTCGCGGCGCCGCCGTCGCCGCCGGGGCGCCGTCGAGGAGACCCCGGTCGCCGAGGCCGCCGCCGAGGACGACACCGAGGAGGCGGAGGACTCCGTCGAGGACACCGCCGACGGCGAGGACGACGCCGAGGAGTCCGGCTCCCGCCGGCGCCGCCGCCGGGGCGGCCGTCGCCGCCGCCGTGGTGACGCCGCCGACGGCGAGGGCGCCGAGGACGGCACCGACGAGCTCGCCGCCGAACAGGCCGAGCAGGACGCCGAGGACACGGCCGAGCAGGAGGAAGAGGACGACGAGGACGCCCACGACGACGCCGGCGCCTCCTCCTCCAGCAGCCGCCGTCGCCGTCGCCGCAGGCGGCGCGCCGGGGACAGCCCCGCCGACGCAGAGCCCGGCGAGGGCGACCCGGAGCGCACCGTCGTCAAGGTCCGCGAGCCCCGCAAGTCCTCCGAGCCCTCCGACGAGGTGCAGTCCATCAAGGGCTCCACACGCCTGGAGGCCAAGAAGCAGCGCCGCCGCGAAGGCCGCGAACAGGGCCGCCGGCGCGTCCCGATCATCACCGAGGCCGAGTTCCTCGCCCGCCGCGAGGCCGTCGAGCGCGTGATGGTCGTCCGCCAGCACGGCGACCGCACGCAGATCGGCGTCCTGGAGGACGGCGTGCTCGTCGAGCACTACGTCAACAAGGAGCAGTCGACCTCGTACGTCGGCAACGTCTACCTGGGCAAGGTCCAGAACGTGCTGCCCTCGATGGAGGCCGCCTTCATCGACATCGGCAAGGGCCGCAACGCCGTCCTGTACGCCGGCGAGGTCAACTTCGAGGCCCTCGGCATGGCCAACGGCCCGCGCCGCATCGAGTCCGCCCTGAAGTCCGGCCAGTCCGTCCTCGTCCAGGTGACGAAGGACCCGATCGGCCACAAGGGCGCCCGTCTGACCAGCCAGGTCTCCCTCCCGGGCCGCTACCTCGTGTACGTCCCCGAAGGCTCGATGACCGGCATCAGCCGCAAGCTGCCCGACACCGAGCGCGCCCGGCTGAAGACCATCCTCAAGAAGATCGTCCCCGAGGACGCGGGCGTCATCGTGCGCACCGCCGCCGAGGGCGCCAGCGAGGACGAACTGCGCCGCGACGTCGAACGGCTCCAGGCGCAGTGGGAGGACATCCAGAAGAAGTCGAAGAACGGCAACGCCCCGACGCTGCTGTACGGCGAGCCGGACATGACCGTCCGCGTCGTCCGCGACATCTTCAACGAGGACTTCTCCAAGGTCGTCGTCAGCGGTGACGAGGCCTGGGAGACCGTCCACGGCTACGTCTCGCACGTCGCCCCCGACCTCGCCGGCCGGCTGTCGAAGTGGACCTCCGAGGTCGACGTCTTCGCCACCTACCGCATCGACGAGCAGCTCGCCAAGGCCCTGGACCGCAAGGTCTGGCTGCCCAGCGGCGGTTCGCTGGTCATCGACCGGACCGAGGCGATGGTCGTCGTCGACGTCAACACCGGCAAGTTCACCGGCCAGGGCGGCAACCTCGAGGAGACCGTCACCCGCAACAACCTGGAGGCGGCCGAGGAGATCGTCCGCCAGCTCAGGCTCCGCGACCTCGGCGGCATCATCGTCATCGACTTCATCGACATGGTGCTGGAGTCCAACCGCGACCTCGTGCTGCGCCGCCTGCTCGAATGCCTCGGGCGGGACCGGACCAAGCACCAGGTGGCCGAGGTCACCTCGCTCGGTCTCGTCCAGATGACCCGCAAGCGCGTCGGACAGGGCCTGCTGGAGTCGTTCTCCGAGACCTGCGTGCACTGCAACGGCCGTGGCGTCATCGTCCACATGGAGCAGCCCGGCACCGGCGGCGGTGGCGGCGGCAAGCGCAAGAAGCGCGGCCGCGGCGGCGACGGGCACGAGCACGACGTCCACGAGACCCACGAGATCGTCGACGACGGTGCCGTCGAGCACGCCGAGGCCGTCCACGCGGTCGAGACGGCGGCGGAGGTGGCGGCCGAGGTCGCCGAACCCGTCGCGCTGACCGCGCCCGCCTTCGCGCCGGACGAGGAGCTCTACAGCAGCGTCGCCGAGGCGGAGGCCGCGGCCGGCCGCGGCCGCACCCGCCGCCGGGCGAGCCGCCGGGCCTCGGCTCCGGCCGGCGCGCCCAGGGAGCGCGCGTCCCGCAACCGGCGCGCCGAGGCCGAGGCGCCGACCGCGCAGGCCGTGCCGGCCGCCGTGGCGGCCGAGCGCGAGGTGCTGCCGGAGCCGGCCGCCGAGGCGCACGCCGAACCGCCCGCCGTGGAGGACCCGGTCGTCCAGGCGTCGGAGCCCGCGCAGGCCCCGGCCGCCCCGGAGACCCCCGCCGCGGTGGAGGAGGCCGCACCGAAGGGCCGTACGCGTCGGCGTGCCACCCGGAAGGTGTCGGCGCCCGCCGGGTCCCCGGCAGGGGCCGAGGCCGCCGTTGTGACCGTCGTCGCCGAGAGCGCCCCGGCGCAGTCGGCGGCGGAGACGGTCACCGAGGCCGCCGCCGAACCCGCCGCGGAGCCGGCCGCCGAAGCCGCACCCGCGCCCGCCGAGAGCGCCGCTCCGGCCCGTCCGCGCCGCCGTGCGGTGCGCAAGGCCACCGCCCCGACCGCGTCCGAGGAGGCGGCCGTCGTGGTCGTACCGTCGGCGGAGTCCGAGGCGCCGGAGGCCGGGCAGCCGGTCGCCGAGGAGGCCGGGGAGCCGGTGGTCGGGGAACCGGCCGCCGAGGAGGCCGCTCCGGCCAAGAAGACGGCCCGTAAGACGGCCGCCAAGAAGACCGCGGCGAAGAAGACGGCGGCCAAGAAGACCGCCACCAAGAAGACCGCGGCGAAGAAGACGACGGCCAAGAAGGCGGCCAAGACCGCCAAGACGGCCGCCGCCAAGTCGACGGCGAAGAAGACCACCACGGTCCCCGCCGCCTCCGACGAGGGCTGACGCCCGGCACGCGGGGCCGGTCCTCGGGACCGGCCCCGCACCGCACCGCCCCCGGGGCCGAGTGACCGGCCCCACACCCGCGGGGCCCGGTTTGACCCCCTCGGCCACCGCCCCGTAACCTTGACCGTCGGCGTGTCCATGGATATGAGGACGCGCCACATCCCCGTAAACCTCTTCCTTCGGAGCACAGGGTGTTCCGAAGAGGCCGCCCCTATGCCGGGCGGCTGGACTTCGGGGGTGCCGTTCCCGAGCGAGAGAGTGAGATCCGCGTGTACGCCATCGTGCGCAGCGGTGGTCGCCAGCACAAGGTTGCTGTCGGCGACATCGTTGAGGTTGACAAGATTTCCACCGCCAAGGTTGGCGACACGGTCGAGCTCTCGACCCTGCTCGTTGTCGACGGCGACGCTGTGACCAGCGACCCGTGGGTGCTGGCCGGCATCAAGGTCCAGGCCGAGGTCGTGGACCACCACAAGGGCCAGAAGATCGACATTCTGCGCTACAAGAACAAGACCGGCTACCGCCGTCGTCAGGGCCACCGCCAGCAGTACACGGCGATCAAGGTCACTGAGATCCCCGCGGCTGCGAAGTAAGGGACTGAGGAGAGATGGCACACAAGAAGGGCGCATCGTCCACCCGTAACGGTCGTGACTCCAACGCTCAGCGCCTCGGCGTGAAGCGCTTCGGCGGTCAGGTCGTCAACGCGGGCGAGATCCTGGTCCGCCAGCGTGGCACCCACTTCCACCCGGGTGCGGGCGTCGGCCGTGGCGGCGACGACACGCTGTTCGCGCTGAACGCCGGCGCGGTGGAGTTCGGTACCCACCGTGGCCGCAAGGTCGTGAACATCGTCCCGGTCGCCTGAGTCTGCTGACAAGCAGGGCTCTGACCGAACGTTTCGCGAGGCGGACCTCACTTCCCCATCGGGAAGGCGGGTCCGCCTTTCGCGTGTTGACATAGGTATTACCCCGCAAGTATCTGGAGGCACTGCACCATGACCACCTTCGTGGACCGCGTCGAGCTGCACATCGCCGCGGGTAACGGAGGCCACGGCTGCGCCTCCGTGCACCGGGAGAAGTTCAAGCCGCTCGGCGGCCCCGACGGCGGCAACGGCGGCCGCGGCGGCGACGTCATCCTGACTGTCGACCAGTCCGTGACGACCCTCCTCGACTACCACCACTCCCCGCACCGCAAGGCCACCAACGGCAAGCCCGGCGAAGGCGGCAACCGAGCGGGCAAGGACGGCCAGGACCTGGTCCTGCCCGTGCCCGACGGCACGGTGGTACTGGACAAGGCGGGCAACGTCCTCGCCGACCTCGTCGGCCACGGCACCTCCTACGTCGCCGCCCAGGGCGGCCGCGGCGGCCTCGGCAACGCGGCCCTCGCCAGCGCCCGCCGCAAGGCCCCCGGCTTCGCACTGCTCGGCGAGCCTGGGGACTTCGGGGACGTCGTCCTGGAACTGAAGACCGTCGCCGACGTGGCCCTCGTCGGCTACCCGAGCGCCGGCAAGTCCTCCCTGATCTCGGTGCTGTCCGCGGCCAAGCCGAAGATCGCCGACTACCCGTTCACCACCCTGGTCCCCAACCTCGGTGTGGTCACCGCCGGTTCGACCGTCTACACCATCGCCGACGTCCCCGGCCTCATCCCCGGCGCCAGCCAGGGCAAGGGCCTCGGCCTGGAGTTCCTGCGCCACGTCGAGCGGTGCAGCGTCCTCGTGCACGTCCTGGACACCGCCACCCTGGAGTCCGAACGCGACCCCGTCTCCGACCTCGACGTCATCGAGGAGGAGCTCAAGCAGTACGGCGGACTCGGCGACCGGCCCCGCATCGTCGTCCTCAACAAGATCGACGTCCCCGACGGCAAGGACCTCGCCGAGATGGTCCGGCCCGACCTGGAGGCCCGCGGCTACCGCGTCTTCGAGGTGTCGGCGGTCGCCCACACGGGCCTGCGCGAGCTGACGTTCGCCCTCGGCGAGCTGGTCGGCGCGGCGCGCGCCGCCAAGCCCAAGGAGGAGGCGACCCGCATCGTCATCCGGCCCAAGGCCGTCGACGACGCCGGTTTCACCGTCGTCCAGGAGGACGACGGCCTCTTCCGGGTCCGCGGCGAGAAGCCCGAACGCTGGGTCCGCCAGACCGACTTCAACAACGACGAAGCCGTCGGCTACCTGGCCGACCGCCTCAACCGTCTCGGCGTCGAGGAGCAGTTGATGAAGGCCGGCGCCCGGTCCGGCGACGGCGTCGCCATCGGCCCCGAGGACAACGCCGTCGTCTTCGACTGGGAGCCGACCATGATGTCCGGAGCCGAGATGCTCGGCCGGCGCGGCGAGGACCACCGCTTCGAGGAGCAGCGCCCGGCCGTCCAGCGCCGCCGCGACCGGCAGGCCGAACGGGACGAGTCCCTGCGCGAGTACGGCGACTTCGACCCCTTCGAGTAGCCGCACCGCCGGCTCCCTCCCGGACCTCCGGGGCCGGCCTCTGCACCGTCGCACCGGATCAAGCCCGTTGCGGCCAGGACCTGCGTCCCGGCCGCAACGGGCTTTCCGTTCCGGCAACGGCGACCAGGACCCAGGAGGCTTTCCAGAAAGCGACGCCAACCGCGGCTACCACTTCTTCGGCAGGAACCGGCCTACCGAACGTCACCCCCGTCTGACAGGGGCCTTTCGGTCACGGTGGAGACGGACTGGACCGAGGGCGCCGGCTCGCTCGAAGCCCTGCTCGGCCTCCCGGAAACTCCTCCAGCACGTTCCGGACGCGGCGAACCGCTCCTCACCCGCGCCGAGAACGAAATGCTACGAGAGTTCAACGTGGAATTTCGCGGCATTGGCCTGCCCGACGAGCTCTATTCGAAGCTCATCCGCAACGGCGCGGTCATGCATATGAAGAACACGTGCAGTGCCGCAGCCCGCGACGTGAAGATCCGCAGCCCCGGCTGGGCCGCAGGGAGACCGCCGCCCGCTCGGCTCCGGGGCCGGGTGAGCCGGACGGCTTAGCCCTGCTAAGCCGTCCGGGTGTCACGACTTAGTATCACTGAGGCGTGTCGCGTCACGCACAGCAATCGGTATGTTCTGTGCAGTTACTCACAGCGAATTCACGGAACTTCCCCGGACGGTCGTCGAGCGGCCCCGCCACCAGCGGTGCAAGATGAATGAAAGGTTGCGGGTACATATGCGGTGGACGGCGCTCACCTTGCACAGCGGTTACCGGAAGTGGGACCATTTCCAGGTTCCCTGATGCCCCGAGGTAGGTCACCTGTGTCCCAGCGCATAGCCAAGCCCCGAACCACCGCAGTGATCCTGGCCGGTGGCACCGGCCAGCGGGTGGGTCTGTCGATCCCCAAGCAGCTGCTGAAGATCGCCGGCAAGGCAGTCATCGAGCACACCCTGGCCACCTTCGAGAAGGCCGACTCGATCGACGACATCATCGTGCTGATGGCCCCGGGCTACGTCGCGGACATCGAGAAGATCGTGGCGAAGGCCGGCTTCACCAAGGTCAAGAAGGTCATCGAGGGCGGCAGCACGCGGAACGAGACCACCGAGCGCGCCATCGAGGCCCTCGGTGAGGGACTGGCCGCCGGAGAGGACCTCAACGTCCTCTTCCACGACGCCGTACGCCCCCTGCTGTCGCGGCGCGTCATCGACGACTGCGTGGCCGCGCTGGACCGCTACCAGGCCGTCGACGTCGCCATTCCCTCCGCCGACACCATCATCGTCACGCGCACGCACGGCGAGGACGGCGAGTTCATCACCGAGATCCCGGACCGCTCCCGGCTGCGCCGCGGCCAGACCCCGCAGGCGTTCAAGCTGTCCACGATCAAGCGGGCCTACGAGGTCGCCGCCGGCGACCCGAACTTCCAGGCCACCGACGACTGCTCCGTCGTGCTCAAGTACCTGCCGGACGTGCCGATCCACGTCGTCGCCGGCGACGAGTACAACATGAAGGTCACCCAGCCCGTCGACGTCTTCATCGCCGACAAGCTCTTCCAGCTCGCCTCCACCGCCGCTCCCGAGCAGAACGGCGAAGACGCCTACCGCGAACTGCTCACCGGCAAGACCGCCGTGATCTTCGGTGGTTCGTACGGCATCGGCAAGGACATCGCCGAACTCGCCGAGTCCTACGGTGCCACCGTCTACGCCCTGGGCCGCTCCACCACCGGCACCCACGTGGAGAACCCGGAAGAGGTCGACGACGCCCTGTCCAAGGCCTACGCCGAGACCGGCCGCATCGACTACGTCGTCAACACCGCGGGCGTCCTGCGCATCGGCAAGCTCGCCGAGACCGACAACGCCACCATCGAAGAGGCGCTCAAGGTCAACTACCTGGCCCCCGTGCAGATCGCCCGCTCCAGCTACAAGTACCTCGCCGAGACCAACGGTCAGCTGCTCCTCTACACCTCCAGCAGCTACACCCGCGGCCGCGCCGAGTACAGCCTCTACTCCTCGACCAAGGCCGCCATGGTGAACCTCACCCAGGCCCTGTCCGACGAGTGGGCCGGTGACTCCATCCGGGTCAACTGCATCAACCCCGAGCGCACCGCCACCCCCATGCGCACCAAGGCCTTCGGCCAGGAACCGGCAGGCTCGCTGCTCTCCTCCGAAGCCGTCGCCCGCACCTCCCTCGACGTGCTGCTCTCCGAACTCACCGGCCACGTCATCGACGTCCGCCAGCAGGACCCGACGGCCGCCGCCGGCCAGGCCTCCGGCTTCGAACAGGCGCTGGCCAGTGTCCTGGACCGGCAGGACGGCGTGGCATAATCAACTTCCAATAGCTATCTGTAATTCAGGCCTCTGTGGTTGCGTGTTCGTAGAGCATTCACAGGGGCCTGAACCGTAAAAACTTCAGATCGACTACCACACCAGATCGTCCGCAAGGTCAAATACAGGCCTTTTTGTCAGCAAAAGGTTCTCCGTGATATCCACCGCTATTCGCGTCGCCCGGGTGGGCAGCGCGGCCGAGCTGGCCGCGGCGGCACTCATGATGCTGGGCTTCCCGGTGCTCATGATCGCCGCGCTCGTCCCGAGCGTTTACGCCTTCGCGGCCGCGGCCGCCGTCACGTACCTGGCGGACCACTACCTGCACCGCAAGGGCAGCTACCTCATCAGCCGTCTGAGCAAGGTCCGGGCCGGCCTGTCGATCCGCTTCCTGATCCGGCAGCTGCTGCTGATCCTGCTGCTGGCCCGCATGGACCTCTCGAACGGTCTGATCTTCTACGGCGCCATCGCCTGCTTCATCGCTTTCTACGGCCTGCAGGCCCCGCACGGCGCCCTGGTCCAGCTGATCCGCAACCGCCGCCGGATGCCGGTCGCCACCCGCAACGTCGACCTCAAATCCCGCATCCGCATCCCGGACGCCCCGCCGCTGGGCCTGCTGGACCGCTCCGCCGAGAAGATGCTCCATCTCGACCTCGCGGCCGTCGTCGGCCTCCTGATCTCGGGAGTCACCAACAGCGCCGTCGCCGGATTCATCGGCGTCGGCCTCACCCTCGGTATCGGCTCCCTGTACGTGCTGGTGCTGACGCCCTACGTACGCGGCCGCAAGACCCCGCCGGACGCCGACACCGTCCTGGCCGCCGTCGACGACTGGCTCGCCGAGTACAAGCCCGAGACCGTCCTGTACTTCTCCGGCTCGAAGGACTCCGCCTACCAGGTCAACATGTGGCTGGAGACCATGGAACAGCTGGACTCCCGCCCGCTGATCCTGCTGCGCGAACGGGTCATCCTGCAGAGCCTCGCCCCGACCACGGTCCCCGTCATCTGCGTGCCCGGCGGTGTGCACCTGATGAACATGGACCTCTCCACGGTCCGCGTAGCCCTCTACGCGGCCAACGTCGGCAAGAACATCCACCTGCTGCGCGTCCCGACGATGAAGCACGTCTTCATCGGCCACGGCGACAGCGACAAGCTGGCCAGCGTCAACCCGTTCAGCAAGGTGTACGACGAGGTGTGGACCGCCGGCCGCGCGGGCCGCGACCGCTACGCCATCGCCGACGTCGGGGTCCGCGACGACGACATCGTCGAGGTCGGCCGCCCGCAACTGGCCCCCATCCAGCACTGGCAGGGCGTACTCGACGGCCGGATCCCCACCGTTCTCTACGCGCCCACCTGGGAAGGCTGGGACGGCAACCCCGGCAACACCTCCCTCGTGCTCGCCGGCGAGAACATCGTGAAGAAGCTGGTCAAGGCGGACCCGCCGGTCCGTGTCCTGTACAAGCCGCACCCCTTCACCGGCACGGTCAGCCCCGAGGCGGGTGCCGCCCACCGGCGGGTCACCGCCCTCATCGAGAAGGCCGCCGCCCAGCGCGCCACCGACCCCCGCTTCACCACCGACACGGCCGCCCAGGCGGCGGCCCAGGCCGAGCTCACCCGTATCGAGGCCCGCCTGGTCGAGCTGACCGGCACCGGCGACGAGAAGCGCGACGAGGCCGAGGCCAGCCGGGACGACGTCGTCGACCTGAAGAAGCACGAAGAAGTCGCCCGGCTGCGCGCCGAATGGAACGACGCTCTGTGGCGTTCCTTCCCCACGCACCAGCACCGGGTCATCACGGGCGCCGAACCGCGCCTGTACGACTGCTTCAACGTCTCCGACGCCATGGTCTCCGACATCTCCAGCGTGGTCTCCGACTTCATCGCGAGCGGCAAGCCGTACGCCGTCACCGACTCCGCCGGAGTCGGAGTGGAGGAGTTCAAGCAGGCCAACACCGCCGTGCGGGCCGCCGTGATCCTCTCCAACAGCGCCAAGGAACTCGGCGCCCTGCTGGACGCCGTCCGCGATCCGTCCGCCGATCCGCTGGCCGCGGACCGCGAAGAACTCAAGCGCTACCTGCTGGGCCCGGACGAGCCGACCTCCATCGAGCAGTTCAACGACGCGGTGGCCGCCCTCGCCCGCAAGGCCGAGACCCGCAATCTGGGCCAGCAGGCCCGCATCGCGGCCGGTGACGCGGAAGCGGCCGACATCGCCGAGGCACTGCCTGGAGACACACTGAAGGCCGCCAGCGAGGCGGAAGGCACCACCACCGCCGGCTGACACGCTCACCGGCGCGCCAGGCACCGAACGGGCTCGGTCCCGGGGACTCCTCCCCGGGACCGAGCCCGTTCGGCGTCCCCGAAGCCGTCTTCTTACCTTTGCTTAGTAAATCCGGGTGTGTCTTCTTACCAGCGCTTCGCGGTATCCGTTGAGTGGCTCTTACCGCGCGTCCGTACTGTCCGGCGTAACCCGCCGTACACCGTCCGGCCGCATTCCTGCCATGTGAGCTGGCTCACTGAAGGGGTGTCCCTGGGCAACCAGTCGCCTCGCTCAGCCATCTAGAACGTTGCGACTGAGTCGACACCGGGGGAACGCACCACTGACTAGGGAGAAAAGTGACCGTCGTTGCGCAGCCTGATGTGACCGTCATCATCGGCGCGTACGAAGCGATGCCGTATCTCGTCGAGTGCCTGGCCTCAGTGGAGCGTCAGACCCTCGACCCGGCACGCATGGAGGTCATCGCCGTCGACGACGGATCGGCCGACGGCACGGGGGAGTGCCTGGAGGAGTTCGCGGCCCGCGCCGCCATGTCCGTGACCGTGATCCGCCAGGAGAACTCCGGCGGCCCCAGCGGCCCCCGCAACGTCGGACTCGCCAGGGCCACCGGCCGCTACGTGTTCTTCCTGGACGCCGACGACCGCCTCGGCGACGAGGCCCTGGAGCGCATGGTCGCCATGGCGGACAAGAACGGCACAGACGTCGTCCTCGGCAAGGTCGAGGGAATCAACCGCAAACCTCCCGCGTCGATGTGGGGCAAGACCCTCGACCGTACCGACGTCTTCTCCTCCAACATCAAGTTCACGCTCAGCGCCCAGAAACTCTTCCGCCGCGCGCTCCTGGAACGGCACGGCATGCGATTCGACGAGTCCCTGTGGACCGGCGAGGACGCGCTGTTCACCATGGAGGCCTATCTCCGCGCCGACGGCGTCTCCGTCGTCGCCGACTACCCCTGCTACTACCTGGTCGGCCGCGACGACGGAAAACACGTCACCAAGAGCGGCAGCTACACCCTGCGCTTCGACTCCGCGCGCGCCCTGATGAAACTGATCGCCGACATGGTTCCGGCAGGACCACGTCGCGACACACTCATGGTCCGGCCGTTCCTGGTCACCCTGCTCCCGCAGTTCGGCCCCAAGTTCCTCACGGACGACGACGAGGTGCGGCGGAGCAAGATGGAGCTGGCCCGGCCGCTGATGGACGCCCACTGGAACCCGGAGGTCGCCCGTCGGCTCAGAGTGCACGAACGGCTGAGACTTCACCTGGTCGCCGAACGGCGCCCCGATCTCCTCCCCGACGTCATCGAGTTCGTCCGCGCCAAGAAGCAGGCCGATGCCGTCCTGGAGAAGCGCGGCACCGCCGTCTACCTGGCCTACCCGTACTTCCGCTCTAAGTCGGCCGGTGTCCCCGACTGGATCTACCTCGCCGAACCCCGAGAGGCCCGCTCCGTCGAGGGCTACCGCGAGGACGCCGCCAACACCTTCCTGCGGCGTGCCATGCGCAAGGTCCGGCGATCGCTGCCCGCACGGGGAGTCAAGGCCGCCGCGGCCTGACCGGGATCCGGGCCCGTATCAGCCGCCCTACAGGCCCGTCCCCAGCGCCCGGCGGATCGGCCGGCCCACGGCCCGCCGGGCCCGCCGGTAGACCGACGCCGGCTGCGCGCCGACGGACTTGATCCTGGCCCCGGAACGCGCCAGTTCCTTCTGCAGGCGGGCGTTGTCCAGCGACAGTTCGTCGATCCGGGTGTGCAGCCAGCCGAACCGCGAGGTCAGCGAGGCCGGGTCCGCGTCGTTCCAGGGGCGGACACCCGCAGGGAACGTCAGCGCGCCCATCCGTTCCTCGAAGGCCACCCCGCCGTCTCCGTGCGTGAACGTGTTCTGCAGACCGTTCCTGTCCAGGAACCCGGTGAACCGCTCGAAACGCTCCCGGTGGCCGCCGACCAGGTCGCCGAAGTCGGCCTCCGCGTACAGCTTCGCCGGGTCCGCCGAGGCCGGGTCCTTGACCGCCTGGTCCAGTCGCCGGTGCGGAATCCCGAAGTACCGGCACAGCTCCAGCGTCCGCGAGTCACCGCACAGCACGGTGGCCGGCGTGCCCGCGAGCAGCGCCGCGATGTTGCCGTGGATGCGCGAACCGAAGGAGAAGTCGAAGGAACGCAGATCATTGATCCAGGTGACCGGATCGACGTAGACCCGGACCTTGTCCTCGCGGTACATCGGATGGTCCGGGTGGGTCGGCATGGCGGTCACCGCGGCGTTCGGGTCCGAGAGGTCCCGCCAGTGCAACTGGCGGGCGTCGCTGAGGTTCTGGCCGACGAAGCACAGATTCGGGTAGCGCTCGTGGGTGCGCGTGATGATCCGGTCCAGCCCCTGAGTGCGTACGGCACTGTGCGAGCCGTTGATCGCGATCCGGGACCGGGTCGTCAACTCCGGTGCCGTCTTCTGCACGGACAGTCGATCGCCGTACATGAACAGCGAGGGACAGCCGATGATCTCGACGTCCTTGAAACCCATCTTCTTCAGGTACTGCTCGGTGAACTCGCCGCGCACACCGATCGACGCGCTGCGCTCCAGCACCGCGGAGCAGAACTCCCGCACGGTCGGCTCCATGCGCTTGAGCCGTTCCGGGTTGTAGCTGACTCCCGTCTGGGCCCCCACTCCGAGGACGACGACCGGTATGCGCAACTTCGAGATCAGCCGGGTCATCCGCTTCAACGAGCCTTCGAAGGACGGGCGGAAGGCGTTGGCGAGCGGGATGACGAACGCGTCGTACTCGTCGTTGATGCGTCCGGCGGCGGAGACGTCGGAGGGTATGCCGTTGGAGACGACCTCGGTGTCCGGCGTCGTAAGGATCTTGTGCGCGGCGTCGCTGAAGATCAGGTTGCCCGAGTTGGTGGCGATGACGTCCCGGTGCAGGGCCTCCTCGAGGATGACGACGTCGTAGGGGCTCTTGCCCGACCTGAGCAGGATGCGCTTCACGCTGCGAACTTTAGATGACACAAACTTCAAATTAACTTTGCGTTCTCTTCGATTTCTATAAGGAGTCAGGGCAACCTTTTTGCCATGAGCGGAACGTGACCGACCGATCACCCGGGCTTGTCCGTAGCGCTGTCCGGAGGCTGGACGGAAGCGTCCCGCGCACATCCGCTTCGCGTAGATTGCTGCCAGGCGCGAGGAAGTGGGGACGGACGTGGCAAGGGCAAGGCAGGCCGTGGGCGAGGCCCGCAGGATCGTCGTCAAGGTGGGGTCCTCCTCGCTCACCACCGCCTCCGGCGGCCTGGACGCCGACCGCGTCGACGCACTCGTCGACGTCCTCGCCAAGAGCCGCAGCGGCGGGGAGAGGGAGATCGTCCTCGTCTCCTCCGGCGCGATCGCCGCCGGCCTCGCCCCGCTGGGGCTGCGCCGCCGCCCCCGGGACCTGGCCCGCCAGCAGGCGGCCGCCAGCGTCGGCCAGGGACTGCTCGTCGCCCGCTACACGGCCTCCTTCGCCCGCTACGGCGTCCGGGTCGGCCAAGTCCTGCTCACCTCCGACGACATGAGCCGGCGCGCCCACCACCGCAACGCCTCGCGCACCCTGGACAAGCTGCTCGCGATGGGTGCCTTCCCGATCGTCAACGAGAACGACACCGTCGCCACCGACGAGATCCGCTTCGGCGACAACGACCGCCTCGCCGCCCTCGTCGCCCACCTCGTCCACGCGGACCTCCTGGTCCTCCTCTCCGACGTCGACGGCGTCTACGACGGCGACCCCAGCAGGCCCGGCACCTCGCGGATAGCGGAGGTGAAGGGGCCGCAGGACCTCGCCGGCATCGAGATCGGCAGCGCCGGGAAGGCCGGTGTCGGCACCGGCGGCATGGTCACCAAGGTCGAAGCCGCCCGTATCGCCGCAGCCGCCGGCATCCCCGTCGTCCTCACCAGCGCCGTGCATGCCGCCGAGGCGCTCCTCGGCGGTGACACCGGTACCTTCTTCCACCCCGCGGGCAAACGGTCCGCAGACCGCCTCCTGTGGCTTCAGCACGCCTCCACCCCGCAGGGCTCGCTCACCCTCGACGACGGCGCCGTACGCGCGGTGGTCCAGGGCCGCAAGTCGCTGCTGCCCGCGGGGATCGCCGCCGTGGAAGGCGATTTCAGCGCCGGTGACCCGGTCGAACTGCGCGACACCGAGGGCCAGGCGGTGGCACGCGGGCTCGTCAGCTTCGACGCCAAGGAGATCCCCCAGCTGATCGGGCGGTCGACCAGGGAGCTGGCACGCGAACTGGGCCCGGCGTACGAGCGGGAGGTCGTACACAGGGACGACCTGGTGGTCCTGCACCCGTAAAAGCGGCATGACGACGGCCCCCGGTGGGGGACGTTCCGTAAAACCGCCACATGAACCCTTGCGGCCTGCTCAACTTTGACTCAGGACCACGTTCCGCACGAGGACAGCTGAAGGAGGCCGTCGTGAGACGAGTGCGCCCTGGGGCTGCGGCCTCCCGCGGTGCTCTGACGAGCGTCGCGGCCGGGGACACCTACGAGGAGCCGAAGGACCTGCCCCGGCTGTGGCACGTCACCCTCAGCGTCTGCGGTGCCGAGGTTCCCCTGCCGGACCTGCGCCGCGGACTCGAACAACTGGCCCACGACCACCCGTTCCTGCTCACCAGCCGCTACGCCTGCGACCACGCCGAGATCCGCTACTGGGAAGAGGCCCGGGACCTCCACGACGCCGCCGCCGTGGCGCTGCGTCTGTGGGGCGAACACCGGCAGACCGCCGGACTGCCCGCCTGGGAGATCGTCGGCCTGGAGGTCATCGACCGCGCCACCTACCACCAGCGCATCGCCGAGGGCTACGGCCCGCCCCCGGCGACACCGGTCGGTATCCACCCCTTCTGACGCCCCCTGCCCCCGGCCGGTGTCACCCGTCAAGGACCACGTCTCGCGAGGTGGGATGACGCGTGAACGGCCGGCCGGGGCGCACTACCCTTCCCTCATGACCACGCTCTCGCCGTACGACGCCATGTCCCCGGTCACCCAGGCCGCCTACCGCGCCAAGGCCGCGGCCGCCGACCTCGCGCCGCTGCCGCGCGCGGTGAAGGACGACGCGCTGCTCGCCATCGCGGACGCCCTGGAGGTCCGTACGAGCGAGATCGTCGAGGCCAACGCCAAGGACGTCGCCAAGGCCCGCGAGAACGGCACCAGCGAAGCCGTCGTCGACCGCCTCACGCTCACCCCCGAGCGGGTCCGTGCCATCGCCTCCGACGTCCGCGACGTGGCGAAGCTGCCCGACCCGGTCGGCGAGGTCGTCCGCGGCTCCACTCTCCCCAACGGCATCGACCTGCGCCAGGTCCGCGTCCCCCTCGGTGTCGTCGGCATCATCTACGAGGCCCGCCCGAACGTCACGGTCGACGCCGCCGCCCTCTGCCTGAAGTCCGGCAACGCCGTCCTGCTGCGCGGCTCCGCCTCCGCCTTCGAGTCCAACACGGCACTGGTGAGGGTCCTGCGGGACGCCGTCGGCGGCGCCGGGCTGCCCGCCGACGCCGTCCAGCTGGTGCCCGGCGAGAGCCGCGAGTCCGTCCACGAGCTGATGCGGGCCCGCGGCCTCGTCGACGTCCTCATCCCGCGCGGCGGGGCCTCCCTCATCCAGACCGTCGTCATGGAGTCCAAGGTCCCCGTCATCGAGACCGGCACCGGCAACTGCCACGTCTACGTCGACGCCCACGCCGACATCGACATGGCCATCGACATCCTGATCAACTCCAAGGCGCAGCGGGTCAGCGTCTGCAACGCCGCCGAGACCCTCCTCGTCCACCAGGACATCGCCCCCGAGTTCCTGCCACGCGCCCTGGACGCCCTCGCCGAGGCCGGTGTCACCGTCCACGCCGACGAACGCGTCCTGGCCTACGCCAAGGACTCCAAGGCGACCGTCGTCGAGGCCGTACCGGAGGACTGGGAGACCGAGTACCTGTCGTACGACATCGCCGCCGCCGTCGTCGACTCCCTCGACAGGGCCGTCGAGCACATCCGGCTGTGGACCTCCGGGCACACCGAGGCCATCGTCACCACCTCGCAGCAGGCCGCCCGCCGCTTCACCCAGCTGGTCGACTCCACCACCGTCGCCGTGAACGCCTCCACCCGGTTCACCGACGGCGGCCAGTTCGGTTTCGGCGCCGAGATCGGCATCTCCACCCAGAAGCTGCACGCCCGCGGCCCCATGGGGCTGCCCGAGCTGACCAGCACCAAGTACATCGTCACCGGCGACGGCCACATCCGCCGCTGACCGCGGTACCGCAGCCGCCGCCGGCACCCGTACGGCCCAACCGGGCGTCGTACGGCGCACCGGCGCGCGGCAGGGCGTGCGGCGCTCCGGAGGGGCGTGGGACGCCGGGGTGAGAGGCGTCTCACAGGGCCTATGAATTTCCATACCGTCTGCCCAAATTGACCCCCCAGGTCTACTCTGGATCCGTGCCGGAGGACGTGGGGGGCACGCCGTTCTCTGACGGCTGGGATCCCGACGACGACCATGACCACGGAATGTCGGACGAGGAATTCGACACCGTGGTCTTCGACGAGGCCTTCGTGAAGGCGGCCGTGATCCACGAGCCGACCGCGGTGGAACGCCTCCTTGCCGCCGCCCAGGCCAGAGCCGAGGCCTCCGAGGCCGAGGCCCGCCGCGCCCACGGCAGAGGCGAGCGCTACGACGACGGCTACGGACCCGACTTCGGCGTCGGCGGCGATCTCGACGACCCTGACGACACCGACGTGCTCGAGGACCGGTACGGGGCCACCGGGACGTACGGCAAACACGGCAAACACGTCCGCTGGCACCGTCCCGTCGCCTGGCTGCTCGCCCTCGTCATGGGCATAGGCATGGTCGCGCTCGCCTTCGCCGCGGTCTACCGCAGCGCCTCCTCGGGCGGCAACCGCGACCAGCTGCCCAGGCCCTCCTCGACCGGCCTGGAACAGGGCACCGCGGCGGCACCCTCGGTGTCCGCCGACTACTCCCCGCCCGCACAGCAGGCGGTCTCCGCGATCCCGCGCACCCCCTGACGGGGTTTGTCCTTCCTGGTGAGAACCTGTCAGAACTTGTCGTGCGGCGGCGCGTTTACCTGAGGCTCCCGGGACCTACTCTGAAAGTATGGGCGGGCCAGGAGACCCACCGGAGGGGACACCCGAGGGCGGCCCCGTGGGTGGAGAGGACGAGTACCGATCCGTCGTCTTCGACGAGTCGTTCGTCCGTGCTGCCCGACTCCAGGAGTCCTCCGCACGCGAACGCATGGCCGACCACGCGCCCGCCGTACGCCGCCGCCCCCCGCTGCGCCGGGGCCTCACCCGCCAGGCCGTGATCCTCTTCGTGCTGATCCTCGTCGCCTTCGGCACCGCGATCTACATGGGCGTCCGCCACCCCTACGGCACCCAGGTGGCCCAGCAGCCCGCCGAACCGCTGCGGATGACCTTCATCCCGCTCTCCCCGCAGGGCAAGGTGCCCGGCGCCGCCGACGCCGAGACCCTGTTCGCACACAGCCCCGCCGCACAGTACGAGATCGGCGCCGAAGGGATACCCCTGCCGGCCGCCCGCAGCACCCCGCACTTCTCCGACAGCCAGGTCGTCACCGCCCTGACCACGGTCAAGGACTACCTCGTCCGCTCCTCGCTCTACCCCGAGGTCCTCGACAGCAGCCAGGTACGGCCCGCACGGGCACTGCTCGACCCCGGCCAGCTCGACCAGTTCGACCAGAGCTTCGACCACCCCGCCGCGGACGGGCGGCACGCCCCCACCGGATGGCTGATCCGCTTCGACCCCACCCGCGCCGAACTCGCCGACCCGAGGATCCGAGTCCAGGGCGACCTGTCGGCCACCGAGACCGACTCGGCCACCCTCGAGGTCACCGCGGACCACACCTTCGTCTACGCGCTGCGCCCCACCGGCGCCCCGGCGGGCTCCCCGGTCTCCCTGTTCACCGTCCGCCGCCAGCTGACCTTCCGCTTCGACCGCGACGATCTGCGCCTGCACCAGACGCAGCTGGTCGTCTCCTACGTCCAGGCGGGCCCCCTGTCCTGCGCCGAGGACGCCACCGACCACCTGCATCCCCTCCTGGCCGGCGAAACGGCCAGGGCGGGCGGCCCGGCGGGCACGAACCCGTACGCCACGGACAGCGCGACAGCCCTGTGCGGGACGCTGTCCGCCGCGGCGGAACCGAAGGTCTAGGACCCCGAGCCCGACCGAGCCGGACCCGCGACCCGTTACTCCTCGTCCTGTGGCGGTGCGCCCTTCGGCGGGGGCGCGCTCGTGAAACCGTCGAAGCCCCGCCTGACCCGGCCGCCGAGGCCGCCCGCCCCGCCCGCGATGTCCGAGACCAGCTTCATCAGCGGGTCCTTGGACGCCTTCACGTCGCTCGCGTAGCTCGCCGCGGACTCCTTGAACGAGTCGCCCACCGAGGTGTCCTTGTCCTTGGCGCGCCGCGGATAGTGACCGTCCATGATCCGCTGGTAGTCCCGGGACTCGGACCACTTCTTCAGCTCGGCCGCGCGGACCGTGGTGAAGGGGTGCGAGCGCGGCAGCACATTGAGGATCTTCAGCACCGAGTCGCGCAGGTCACCGCCCGCCTCGTACTCCTCGGCCTGCTGCAGGAACGCGTCCACGTTCATCTCGTGCAGGTGGTTGCCGCCCGCGATCTTCATCAGGCCCCGCATAGAAGCCCGCAGATCCTGGCCCACCAGCAGGCCCGCGCGGTCCGCGGACAACTCCGACTTGCGGAACCACTCCCGCAGTGCCGTCACGATCGCCAGGACCGCGAGATTGCCCAGCGGGATCCAGGCGACCTTCACCGCGAGGCTGGTCAGGAACAGCAGGACCGTCCGGTACACGGAGTGCCCGGACAGCGCGTGCCCCACCTCGTGGCCGACGACCGCCCGCATCTCCTCCTCGTCGAGGAGTTCGACGAGCCCCGTGGTCACCACGATGATCGGTTCGTCCAGGCCGATGCACATCGCGTTCGGCTGCGGATCCTGCGTGACGTACATCGGCGGGACCTTCTCCAGGTCCAGGATGTGACACGCGTCCCGCAGCGAGTCGTTCAGGTGGGCGAACTGCTGGTCGGAGACCCGCACCGAGTCGGACAGGAACAGCAGCCGCAGGCTCCGCTCCGGAAGCAGCCCGCTGAGCGCCTTGAAGACCGTGTCGAAACCGCTCAGCTTGCGCAGCGCCACCAGCGCCGAACGGTCGGCCGGATGCTCGTACGCGCGCGAGGAGATCCCGGCGAACCGTCTGCGCTGCCTGCTCGGCACCTGCTCGTGCCCCTGCCCGTTCCGCTCGTGGCCGTCGTCGGACATGTCATCCCCCATGCGCGTGAGTGTGTCCTGTGTGCCCCCGAAGCAGGGACCAGCCTAGGCGGCGATACCGTGGACGGGCAGTACAGCCGAAGGAGTCCCCATGGAGCACCACCCCCCGGCCGCCTGGCTCACCCAGGCCGCGAGCGCCGCCCAGCATCAGGGCTCGGGCGATCTGCTCCGGGTCGTCCTCGTCGTCATGTTCGTCGGCTGCGCGCTGACCGCCTGGTTCCTGTTGCGCGGGTACAAACAGAAGGACGACTGAGCCGCCGGAATCGTTCCCCGCGCGCGGGGACGCACAGGTCGGCCCAACGGAGGAGTCGGCGTGATCGCCGCGACACCGCCCGCATACGATGGACCGACGTCTTTATCCCGCCCACACGCGATAGGTCCTGCCGCAGATGATGAATCTCCACAGCGCCGCTGCCCAGTTGGTCACCGTTGCCGCCGAGGGCGAGGGAGGCGGCAACCACGAGAGCCTCAACCCGCTCGTCACCGGTGGCAGCGCCTTCATCATCCTGCTGCTCCTGCTGTGGATCACCACCCGCTTCAACCGCGACCGCTGAGCGGGCCCACCGCACCCCGCACCCGTCCTCGGGACGGGGCCCACGGGCCGGGCCGGTAGGGTCTGCACGCATGGGAGAGCAGGACATGCCTACCGGTCCGGCGAACGACGTGACCGAGCACGCCGACGACACGGTGACCCCCCTCCGGTACACACCGGCGGGCCTGGCGGACACCGGCAAGCGCCGCCTCGGCGTCATGGGCGGAACGTTCGACCCGATCCACCACGGGCACCTCGTGGCGGCCAGCGAGGTCGCCGCCCAGTTCCACCTGGACGAGGTGGTGTTCGTGCCCACCGGGCAGCCGTGGCAGAAGACCCACCGCGCGGTCTCGCCCGCCGAGGACCGCTACCTGATGACGGTCATCGCCACCGCCGAGAACCCCCAGTTCTCCGTCAGTCGTATCGACATCGACCGCGGCGGCCCCACTTACACCGTCGACACCCTGCGCGACCTGCGCGCCCTCAACCCCGACACAGACCTCTTCTTCATCACCGGCGCCGACGCCCTCGGCCAGATCCTCACCTGGCGGGACTCGGAGGAACTCTTCTCCCTCGCGCACTTCATCGGCTGCACCCGGCCGGGCCACCCCCTGACCGACCACGGCCTTCCCGAGGGAGGTGTGTCGCTGGTGGAGGTTCCCGCGCTCGCCATCTCCTCCACAGACTGCCGTGCGAGAGTCGCCAAGGGCGACCCCATCTGGTACATGGTGCCGGACGGAGTCGTGCGCTACATCGACAAGCGCGAGCTGTACCGCGGCGAGTGAGCCGAGAGGGGCACCGGTGAACGACCGATACGACGCGGGCTACGGAAGCGACCAGTACGAACTCGTCGGCTACGACGAGTACGGGCAGCCGGTGTACCGCCCGATCCCGGCGCAACAACAGCAACAGCAGACCTACGACCCGTACGCCGGGCAGGGCTACGGCTACGACCCGTACCCCGACGCCGGCCGGCACCCCGCCTCCCCGTACGACACGGGGCAGCACACGCCGCCGTACGACACCGGGCAGCAGGCTCCCGTCCACGACACCGCGCAGCAGCCGCCGACGCCCGGGTACGCCCCGTACGACGCCGCCGGCCCGACCGGCCACGACCCCTACGGGCAGACGGCCACCGGCGGCCGGCGGCCCCGCGTCGCCGAGCAGACCGCGCACATCCCGCAGCAGGCCGGACCGGCCGAGGAACCCGCCGAGCCCCGGCAGGGCGCGCCGGACTACCGCACCGAGCAGTTCGCGTTCGTCGAGGAGCCCGACGGCGACTCCGAGGACGTCATCGACTGGCTGAACTTCACGGAGAACCGCACCGAGCGCCGTGAGGAGGCCAAGCGGCGCGCCCGCAGCCGGACGATCGCCCTGGTCGTCGTCCTCGCCCTGGTCGCCGTCGGCGGCGTCGGCTACCTCTGGTACGCCGGAAAACTCCCCGGCCTGTCCTCCTCCGCCGCCAAGGGCGGTACGGCGACCTCCGCGGCCGCACAGAAACGTGACGTGGTCGTCGTCCACCTGCACAACACCGGTGGCGGCGGCACCTCGACCGCGCTGCTCGTCGACAACACCACCACCAAGCAGGGCAGCACCGTCCTGCTGCCCAACTCCCTCGCGCTGACCGCCGACGACGGCACCACCACGACCCTCGCCAAGTCCGTCGACGACGACGGCTCCTCCGGCACCCGCGACCAGCTCGACACCGTCCTCGGCACGAACATCGAGGGCACCTGGCGCCTGGACACGCCCTACCTGCAGAACCTCGTCGAACTCGTCGGCAACATCGACATCGACACCAACACCGACGTCCCCGACCCGGACGCCAAGAAGAAGGGCGAGGAACCCCTCGTCCGCAAGGGCAAGGACCAGACCCTCGGCGGCAAGGCCGCCGTCGCCTACGCCACCTACCGCGCCTCCGGCGAAGCCCAGAACGCCCAGCTGGAACGGTTCGGGCAGGTCATGCAGGGCGTCCTGCGCAAGCTGTCCTCCGACCCGGCGGCCGCCACGGTCACCGTGCAGACCCTTGCGCAGATCCTGGACCCCTCGCTGACCGACAAGGACCTCGGCACCTTCCTCGCCAAGCTCGCCGACCTCGCCAAGGGCGGCGACTACAAGACCGCCCTGCTCCCCGTCCAGAACGACGGCACTCTCAGTGCCCAGACCAGCTCCAGCGTCGTCAAGGACATCCTCGGCGGCACCGCCAAGAGCCCCAGCGCGGGCTCCGCCGTCCGCGTCTCCGTCCAGAACGCGACCGGCGTCAAGGACAACACCGAGAAGGCCCGCGTGGTCCTCGTCAACGGCGGCTACACCTTCCTGGAAGGCGGTACGGCCTCCGGCACCCGGGCGACCTCCCAGGTGCTGTACTCCGGCGCCGCCGACAAGGAGAACGCCACCGAGGTCGCCAAGACCCTCGGTCTCGACGCGAAGGACGTGGCCAAGGGCGCCGTCGGGTCGGGCGCAGACGTCTCGGTCGTCCTCGGCCAGGACTACAAACCGTCCTCCTCCTGAGGCAGCCACCCGCCGCACCCCACGTGACACGGTAATCACGTGGGGTGCGCCCGGCGGTCCGTGAGACCCTTGTGGTCAAACGACCGCCGACGGAAAGCCACGCAGTGACCGCCACCGACCGTTCCCTCGAGCTCATCACCACCGCCGCCCAGGCGGCCGCCGACAAGCTCGCCCACGACGTCATCGCCTACGACGTCAGCGACGTCCTGTCGATCACGGACGCCTTCCTGCTGGCCTCCGCACCCAACGACCGCCAGGTCAAGTCGATCGTCGACGAGATCGAGGAGCGCCTCCAGAAGGAACTCGGCGCCAAGCCGGTGCGCCGCGAGGGCGACCGTGAGGCCCGCTGGATCCTGCTCGACTACGTCGACATCGTCGTCCACGTCCAGCACAGCGAGGAGCGTGTCTTCTACGCCCTGGAACGGCTGTGGAAGGACTGCCCCGAGATCGAGCTGCCCGCCGACGCCAAGGCGACCCGCGGCAAGGCCGCCGAGCACGCCAGGCTGCAGGCCGCCGACGACGCCGGCGAGTCGGCCGGGGAGTGGTGATGAGCGCCACCGGCGAGGTCACCGACCGCAAGGGCCGCGGCCGCCGCATCATCCTGTGGCGGCACGGCCAGACCGCCTGGAACGTCGAACGGCGCTTCCAGGGCTCCACCGACGTCGAGCTCACCGAGACCGGCATCGGCCAGGCCCGGCGCGCGGCCCGCCTGCTCGCCTCCCTGGGCCCCGACGCGATCGTCTCCTCCGACCTGAAGCGCGCCTTCGACACGGCCGCCCAGCTCGCCGACCTCACCGGCCTCGACGTGGTCCGCGACGAGGCGCTGCGCGAGACCTACGCGGGCGTGTGGCAGGGCCTCACCCACGAGGAGATCATCGCCCGCCACGGTGACGAGTACGCCGCGTGGAAGCGCGGCGAGCCGGTCCGCCGCGGCGGCGGCGAACTGGAGACCGAGGTCGCCGACCGGGCCGCCCCCGTCGTGCTCAGGCACGCCGAGAAGCTGCCCGAGGACGGCACGCTCGTGGTCGTCAGCCACGGCGGCACCATCCGCACCACCATCGGCCGTCTCCTCGGCCTGGACTCCCCGCACTGGGAGAGCCTCGGCGGCCTCACCAACTGCTGCTGGTCCGTGCTGGGCGAAGGCGCCCGCGGCTGGCGGCTGCTGGAGCACAACGCGGGCACCCTTCCCGAGCCCGTCCTCGGCGACGACGACTGACAGCCCCGGAGCCGCCGGCCGAGGATCCTCCGGCCGCCCGGCCCGTCCCGGACCCCGGATTTCACTTTCCGGCAGGTCGCAGGCTAAAGTTCTTCTTGTTCGCCCCGCCAAGCGGAAAGACGGGAAGAACGCGAGGGGCTATAGCTCAGTTGGTAGAGCGCCTGCATGGCATGCAGGAGGTCAGGAGTTCAATTCTCCTTAGCTCCACAGATCGGTGATGAGAATCCCACCCTCTTCAGAGGGTGGGATTTTCTTTGTTCCACTTCCGGACGATCTCGGTGGCCGCCTCGTCCGTCACCGCCCACAGCCGCTGCCTGCGTTCCCGCAACAACGCGACCTTCTCCCGCGTCTGTTCGTCCTCGGGCGTGTAGACGACGATCCGGGACTCCGGCATCCCGTCGATCGACAGCGACTGCGACGTCATCCGCACCTCACCCACCGCCTCGTGACGGAACGTCTTCACCCGTGGTCCCGGCCGGGCCACCACGCCGCTCGCCCACATCCGGGCGAAGTCCGCACTGGCCCGGGACAGCGCCCGTATGAAGTCCTCCCAGGCGGGCTCGCCCACATGCCTGCCATAACTGGAACGCAGCGTCGCCACCATCCTCGGCAGTTCACGCTCCCGGTGCACCACCGGGCAGACGTCCTCCGGCAGTGTGAACAACGTCCACAACACGTTCGGCACACCGATCCGCACCGTCTGCGGCACCAGGAACATGTCCCGGTACGCCGCGTTCGTGGCCAGCACGTCGTAGCGCGAGGTGTACACCACCGCCATCAGCGGATCCAAAGCGTCGACGATGCCCTGCACCTCTGCGCCGACCGACCGGGACAGCCCCTCCGGTGCCGGAGCGTAGGCCACCTCCGCCAGCCGGTACAGATGCTCCCGCTCCGGCGCGTCCAGCCGCAGTGTGCGCGCCACCGCGTCCAGCACCTGCGGCGAGGCGTTGATCGGCCGCCCCTGCTCCAGCCACGTGTACCAGGTCACCCCCACACCGGAGAGCTGGGCGACCTCCTCCCGGCGCAGCCCCGGAGTGCGCCGCCGCAGCCCCGGCGGCATACCGACGTCCGCCGGTGTCACCCGCGCCCGCCTGGTGCGCAGGAACGCGGCCAGCTCCGGCCTGCGGCGGTGTCCTGCCGTCCCCATCGTCGCGTCCCCCGTCGTCATGTCCTCCATCGTGGACGCGGCCCCCGTCCCGTGCCAGGTGCTGCCAGTACCAGCATCGGCAAGCTCTCGGCACCCGTACCGGTCCCTCGCCACGCTCGTACGCATGACGACGACATCCCGGACCGGGCCAGGTCCCGCACCCGCTTCGGCCCCCGAGAAAAGTGAATCACCCGGCACCGACAACCGGCCCCGGCTGCTCCTCGCGGTCGTCCTGACGGCTCAGTTCATGGCCGTGCTGGACGTCTTCATCGTGAACGTCGCGGCCCCCACCATGGGTTCCGAACTCCACGCCTCGGGCTCCGACTTGCAACTGGTCGTGGCCGGCTACGCGATCACGTACGCGGTGCTGCTGATCACCGGAGCCCGGCTCGGCGACCGGCTCGGCCACGGCCGGGTCCACCTCGTCGGCCTCGCCCTGTTCACGGTGGCGTCGCTGGCCTGCGGCCTGTCCCAGGGCGCCGTCGAACTGATCGCGTTCCGGCTGGTGCAGGGCGCCGGTTCGGCGGTCATGATCCCGCAGGTCCTCAGCATCATCCAGCGCGCCTTCACCGGCGAGGCCCGCATCCGGGCGCTCGGTGCCTACTCGGCGGTCCTCGCGGTCGGTGCCGCCGCCGGCCAGATCGTCGGCGGTGTCCTGGTGGGGGCCGATCTGTTCGGCACGGGCTGGCGGCCGGTGTTCCTGGTCAACGTGCCCGTCGGCGCCGTACTCCTCGTCCTCGGCAGGCGTGTCCTGCCGTCCGGTGCCGGATCGACGGCGCGGCGGACCGGCGGCCTCGACCTGCCCGGCCTGGTCCTGCTCGGGTCGGCCGTCTCGCTGCTGACGGTGCCGTTGGTGCTCGGACAGGAGGAGGGCTGGCCACTGTGGTCCTGGCTGTCCCTGGCCGCCGCAGTCGTCCTGTTCACGCTGTTCTGCGGCTACGAGTCGAGACTGGCCCGGCGTGGCGGCGCCCCGCTGATCGCACCCCGGGTGCTGCGCCACCCCGGCATGCGTCTTGCCGTACTGCGCATCCTCGCCGTGATGGCCGTCAACGCGGGATTCCTGTTCACGCTCACCCTGCACGTCCAGAACGGCCTCGGCTACAGCGCGCAGCGCGCCGGTCTCACCTTCGCGCCGACCGCCGTCGTCTTCGGCGCGGTCGCCCTCACCTGGCGCAGGTGGCCCGTCTCCTGGCAGCGGGCGCTGACCCCGGCGGGATTCGCGCTCACCGCACTGGGCACGGCCGGCGTCGGAATGGCTTTCCGCGGGGGCGGCGACGGGGGCGCGTGGCTCTTTCTGGCGTACGCCGGAGTGGGAGCGGGGCTCGCGCTCGCCTTCAGCCCCACGCTCACGGGTGCGCTCGCAACCGTGCGCCCCGAGGACGCTGCGGACGCCAGCGGCCTTCTGGCGACCGTCACCCAGCTCGGTCAGCTCATCGGGGTCGCCGCGTTCGGCACACTGTTCTTGAACCGGCTTGAGTCACTTGGGGCCCCGCGGGCGTATACCTCTGCGGAGGCGCTGTCAGCCTGCGCATGGACGCTCGCCGCGACGGCGGTCGCGGGCGCCGTGTCCGGACTGGTACTGAGGCGTCGCTGACCGTATTGGTCCGGCCGTGGCAGAATCAAACGGCCGGAAGGGGGCGCGGCCCGACGGGAGGAGTAGCGATGCCTGCGAGCATCCTTGAGGAGGGCGGCCACCTCCTCGGTGCGGCGTTGATACGGGACACGATCACCCGGCTGCTCTGCCCTTCCTGCGGTTCCACCCATGTGGCCCAAGTACTCGGCGACAACGGCGGGATCTCCTACGTGTGCACGGCCTGCGGCCACAGCTGGAGCTGATCGATGGGTGCACACAGGCGGAAGTGCGACTGGTGCGGGAGCGGGACCCCGATCGTCCGCGACATGGAGCCGATCAACCCCGACTACCAGTACTGGTGCGAGGAATGCGCGCGGGCGCTGATCATAAAAGGCGACCCGATCGAGACCTACCGTGAGCTGGAGGGCGAGCCGATCTACGGCCGTCTCCTCGAGGAGCACTGCACGCTCAAGAGGTTCTACTCCTTCGTCACGGCCTGAGCCGGACCCGGCCGCGGCGCCGATGCCACGCGAGTGCGAGGAACAGCGCCCCGGTGACCGGGTAGAGCGCCGACAGCGCCAAGTCGAAGGCGCCCTGGTGCAGTTCGGGCCGCCCGTGCCCGTGCGGCACCCACCACAGGGCGTACGAGCAGAAGACCAGCGTCGTCCCCGCGGCCACCGCCCGGTGCCCGCGCGTCCACAACAGCAGCACCACGGGCACGCACCACACCCAGTGGTGCGACCACGACACGGGACTGATCAGCAGCGCGGTCACCGCGCACACGGCCACCGCCCAGGGCCGCCCGCCGCGCAACTCCGCCCCGACCGCCACCGCAAGCCCCAGAACGGCCGTCAGAGCCGCCGCGGCCGCCCAGAGGGCTCCCGGCTCGGTGCTGTGCAGCAAGCGCGCCAGAACGCCGCGCAGGGCCTGGTTCGCGGTCTCCTCGGCCCGCCCCACCCGCCCCGTCCGGAAAACCATCCCGGTCCAGAACCGCCACGAGTCGTACGGCAGGACGGCCGCCGCCACCAGGGTCGCCCCCGCGAAGGCGCCGGCCGCCCTCCGCGCGGGCCGCAGCCAGGGCCCCCCGTCCCGGCCTGCGCAACGCGCAACCAGCCCCGTGGCGAGCAGGAACACCGCGAACAGGGCCGGCGTCAGCTTGACCGCGGCCGCGAGCCCGACACCCACCCCCGCCCAGCGGTCCGGCCGTTCGGCGGGACGGCGTGACAGATCCCACAGGACCAGCACCGCCAGCAGCAGGTTGATCTGCCCGTAGCGCACGGTCGTCCACACCGGCTCGCACCACACCGCCCCCGCCGCGACCCACAGGACGCACCCCACGCGCGCGTGCCCGACGAGCCGCAGTGACAGCCCGACGAAGGCCAGCAGGAGGACGAGATTCCCGGCCGTCGCCAGCGCGCGCATGCTCGGCACGTCCAGCAGCGTCAGCGGTGTGAACAGCAACGCCGCGAAGGGCGGATAGGTGGAGGGGAGATGAGCCGCCGTCGCACGCAGCGCGTAGAGGTCGCCGCCCGCGCGGACGGTCACCCCCTCCGCCCGGTAGACCATCAGGTCGATCATCGAGACGTGCGCGGCCCGCTGCGCCGCCCAGAACACCGTGAACGACAACAGGCACGCCGCCAGCGGCACCGACACCCGGCGCCGGGCCTCGGAGAACGCGATCACGGTCACGAAGCACGACACTATCGCCCGTATCCGTACAGAACGGAAACGATTTGGTGATGCACCCCCTCGACCGTGTAATGTTGGCGTCGCCGCCAGGGAAACCGGGCGGACCGAAACAAGGGGCTATAGCTCAGTTGGTAGAGCGCCTGCATGGCATGCAGGAGGTCAGGAGTTCAATTCTCCTTAGCTCCACAGAAATCGAAGGCGGACCGTCCGGACGGACGGTCCGCCTTCGGCGTTGTCATGGTGGTCGGGAAACCCTTCCCGACAAAGGGGTAGGGGCCCACCCGACTGGGGTGGGCCCCTCTTCGCTTCGCGCGCCGGTGAGTCCGCGGTCAGCGCCCCAGCGCCCGGCGGCCGCGGCCCTGCGACAGCACCGGCAGGTTCTTCGCCGGCGCCTGGGAGCGCGTGTCCTCCTCGAGGCGCAGCGCGAGCGCCGGGCAGCGGCGCACCGCACGGATCGCCTTGGCCTCCGCGAACCGCGGCACCTTCGCCTGGGCGACCGTCGGGAAACCGTCCGCGCCGAGTTCGAAGACCTCCGGGAGGATGTCCGCGCACAGACCGTGGCCCCGGCACAGCGTCCAGTCGACGTAGATCTTCTGACGGCTGCCGCCACCGTTGTCGTCGGGCTCTCCGCCGCCGGGGATGCCGGTGGGCATCTTGCCGTCCTCGAAGAGCGGCAGAACGCCCTCCACGGGCCGCCCGCAGCCGTTGCCGAGCACGTGCGCGGCCAGGTCGTCGGTGAACGCCTTGATCGTCGACTCGAGGAACATCGCGGAACCGTCCGGGTGCGAGCACGCCCCACGCCGCTTCACGTTCTTCGCGACCTGCTTCAGTGCCTCCAGGGCAGCCGGTCCGCCGCCGTTGAGGATGTCCTCCATGCCCCGCGCGGCTGCCGGCAGGCCCAGGTAGCAGGGACCGCACTGGCCCGCGCTCTCCTCCGCCAGCCACTGGGCGACCCGCAGCGACTCGCCCAGCGGGCACGTCTCCTGGGTGATCGGCAGAATCGCGCCGGCGCCCAGCGCGCCCCCCACCGCGTCGAGCGAGTTACGGGAGACGATCGCCTCGTTGACTGTGGCCGCGTCGATCCACTTGCCGTGGTAACCACCGGTGAGCACACCCTGCGGCACCGGTGGGGCACCGGCCAGCTGCAGCACGTAGCGCAGCGGCACGCCCGTGGGCACCTCGATCACCATGGGGCGGGCGACGGCACCGGAAACCGTCAGCATGACGGTGCCCGGCTCGTCGTACAGGCCGGTGTTGCCGTACCGCTCCGGGCCGATGCGGGCGGCGATCGCCAGCTGCGCGAACGTCTCCGCGTTCGACAGCAGCGTCGGCGCGCCGCCGACGCCGTTCTGCGAGGCACTGGTCTTACGGCCGGGAGGGATCGCCGGGCCGCCGTCGATCGAGCGGATCAGTGATGCGGCCGCGCCGGTGACCATGCGGACCGGATTGCGCTGGACGAACGCCTTCAGGGCCGAACGGCGGCCGTTGCTCAGGCCGCGCTCGGCGAGTGCCTGCTCCATGGAGCGCTGGGTGGACTCCCGGGTGACGCCGATGACGAGCGTGCGTGCACCCAGGGCCTCGGCACACAGCAGCGCGCCGTCCAGGATGAGGTGCGGAGCACGGTTGATCAGCACCGTGTCCTTGCGGCAGGCCGGCTCGTCCTCGCTGCCGTTGACGACGACGACCGGCCGCACACCGCGCTTGATCGCCGCTTCGGCGACCGAACGCAGCTTCTTGTGGAAGGGGAAGCCCGCGCCGCCGCGGCCCTTCAGGTTGATGCGTTCGGAGAGCTGCGCGAGCTGCTCCCCGCCCAACGGCTCAAGCGGCCCGTGCACCTTGAGGTGCATGGGCAGATCGAGTCTTTCGACAAGGTCGAAACCCGACGTGAGCTGTGGAAGACCGACCACGCGGACTTCTGGGACGTCGGGCAGGGCCTCGTTCACCTATAGCCTCCGGAAGGCGTATTCCAAGGTTCGCCCGAACCCGGTGCGTCGAAGGACGAGCCGGGCGCTGGTTCGTTGGCGGGACCGCTGTTGTATGTGTCATTCGAGTTGTACGTCCCATAGCGGGCGTTCGTCTCACCCGTGTCGTACACATCACGTCCAGCGGGTCCGCCGGTGCCTGAATTGCCATAGACCGGGATGTTGTATCCGGTGTCCTGAAGCGGGTCGTACGCCGACGGCGGCGCCTCGCCGACCGGCGGCGGGGACGGGATTGGCCAGCTGCCCGAGGTGCTCGAGGGGCCGTCCATGCGGGGGACCGGCTGGGTGGACTGGATGTCCAGCCGCTCCATGCGTGCGGTCTGGCCGGCCGCGAACGGCGACTGCTGCTGCCCGGGCGCGTTCGTGGCCCGGTAGGCGGCCGCGAAGCCGGAGGCCGGCTCGGGAATGGGGGCGGCGGAGGGGAACAGCGGGTTCGACTGCGTGGACATGGTGTCGGCGCGCCCGGCCCTGGGTTCGCGCTCGCGCGTGTTCTCGTAACCGGGCAGCCCGGAAGACTCGCTCATCCGGGCTCGGCTCGCGTCGAGATCGTTCATGCGGGACCGATCCGAGTCCCCGAGGAGTGTGACGAGCCGGTCGGCGAAGCGGCGCTTGAACGGGCGGGGGGCGGCGCGCAGGACGAGGGCCGCCATGATTCCGGCCAGGCACAGCTCGTAGGACACCATGAAGAACGTCTTCGCCGGACGCCCCGCGAAGAGGCCGTGGAGCAGGGCGAAGCACAGGGCCGGGTAGGCCAGCATGTGCATCGCGCGCCAGCGGGCGGCCACCACGGCGGGGGCGGCGAACTGGTTGCGCAGCGCGCCGGTGATGCCCACGAAAATCATCAGGTAGGCGGCCAGGGAGCCCATGCCGACGAGAGTGGCGCTGCCCGGGTTCGCGCCGCCGCCTCCGGTGATCAGCCAGCCGAAGGGGATCAGGGCCGCGATCCAGTCGGCGTGGTCCAGCGCGATCTTCACCCCGATGTGCACGAGGAGGAACGCGATCGAGCCCACCGCTGTGACCCGGTGAATGGCCTGGGCCACGATCCGCTGGCGGATGTTGAGCAGGATGCGGTCCTGGGCCACCAGGCCCCAGATGCACGAGCAGGTGAGGCAGACGAGCGCCAGGACGCCCGCACCGAAGTTCAGGAACTGCTGCAGCCAGTCGCCTCCCAGTAGGACGACGATGGGTATCAGCAGCAGGACGACAGCGGACGCCACCCCGTAGGCCGAGCGGCCTGGCTTGGGGAGCGAGCTGTTACTACGACGAGGGTTCATGGGGGCAACTCCGAGCAGTTCGGGAAAGCGGTCCCGGTGCCGCAGCCTAAGTGGCGCCATACCGATCAGTACGAGGTTTGAGTTATTGCGTTGTTACCGAAGAGCGATGCCGTCCTTGGGGTGTCCCTTGGTGGACGGTACGCGAAGTAACTTTTGAACCTGGTTCAACTATCGTCCCGGTGGTCGCCTTAGACGTACGTGTCAACCACTGATACGCAAGCGCGTCGCGGCTTGCTCAAGGGCTGCGGTACCCTGACGCCATGCGTGCCGTACGCCTTCTGCTTAGCGGGCCGCGCTGATCAGTCCCGACCGCCGCACGAAGCGGCTGGCCGGCATCGGCGCGGCGTCCCCTCCTGTGCGAGGGGATTTTTCGTTTCTAGAAAGTTCGCAGCCGCAGGCAGAGACGACCGATGGAGCTTTGAGGATCATGAGCGAGACGAACCCCGCTGCCACCGCCACGTCCGCGGAGGTCGCGCCGCACCGCTACACGGCCGCTCTGGCGGCCGAGATCGAGGCACGCTGGCAGGACTTCTGGGACGCCGACGGCACCTACGCGGCCCCCAACCCCAAGGGCGACCTGGCCGGCGACCCCGAGCTGGTAGCCAGGCCCAAGAAGTTCATCATGGACATGTTCCCGTATCCGTCCGGCGCGGGCCTGCACGTCGGCCACCCCCTCGGCTACATCGCCACGGACGTCTTCGCCCGCTTCCAGCGGATGAACGGCCACAACGTCCTGCACACGCTGGGCTTCGACGCCTTCGGCCTGCCCGCCGAGCAGTACGCGGTGCAGACCGGCACCCACCCGCGGGTGTCCACCGAGGCCAACATCGAGAACATGAAGGCCCAGCTGCGCCGGCTGGGCCTGGGCCACGACAAGCGCCGGTCCTTCGCCACGATCGATCCGGACTACTACAAGTGGACCCAGTGGATCTTCCTGCAGATCTTCAACTCCTGGTACGACGACGAAGCCGCAAAGGCGCGCCCGATCTCCGAACTGATCGCCCAGTTCGAGTCCGGTGAGCGTGCCGTACCGGGCCACACGCGCGCGTGGCACGAGCTGACCGCCGTCGAGCGCGATGACGTCCTGGGCGAGTTCCGCCTGGCCTACGCCTCCGACGCGCCGGTCAACTGGTGCCCCGGCCTGGGCACCGTGCTGGCCAACGAGGAGGTCACCGCCGACGGTCGCTCCGAGCGCGGCAACTTCCCCGTCTTCAAGGCCAAGCTGCGCCAGTGGAACATGCGCATCACCGCCTACGCCGACCGGCTGCTGGACGATCTGGACGAGCTGGACTGGCCCGAGGCGATCAAGCTGCAGCAGCGCAACTGGATCGGCCGCAGCGAAGGCGCCCGAGTCGACTTCCCGATCGACGGCGAGAAGATCACCGTCTTCACCACGCGCCCGGACACCCTGTTCGGCGCCACTTACATGGTGCTGGCCCCCGAGCACCCGCTGGTCGACAGGTTCACTCCGGCCGCCTGGCCCGAAGGCACCCACGAGGCGTGGACCGGCGGGCACGCCACACCGGCCGAGGCCGTCGCCGCGTACCGCGCGCAGGCCGCGTCGAAGTCCGACGTCGAGCGCCAGGCGGAGGCCAAGGACAAGACCGGCGTCTTCACCGGCGAGTACGCCACCAACCCGGTCAACGGCGAGCGGGTCCCCGTCTTCATCGCCGACTACGTCCTGATGGGCTACGGCACCGGCGCGATCATGGCGGTCCCGGCCGGCGACCAGCGCGACTTCGAGTTCGCCCGCGCCTTCGAGCTGCCGATCGTCTGCATCGTCGAACCGACGGACGGCCGTGGCACCGACACCTCGACGTGGGAGGACGCCTTCGCCTCCTACGACGCGAAGATCATCAACTCGTCGAACGACGAGATCCAGCTGGACGGTCTGCCGGTCCCCGAGGCCAAGGCCCGCATCACCGAGTGGCTGGCCCACAAGGGCATCGGTGAAGGCACCGTCAACTTCCGGTTGCGCGATTGGCTGTTCAGCCGCCAGCGGTACTGGGGAGAGCCGTTCCCGATCGTCTACGACGAGGACGGCGTCGCCCACGCGCTGCCCGAGTCGATGCTGCCGCTGGAACTGCCGGAGGTCGAGGACTACTCGCCGCGCACCTTCGACCCCGAGGACGCCGACACCCAGCCCGAGACGCCGCTGTCACGCAACGCGGAGTGGGTCAACGTCACCCTGGACCTGGGCGACGGACCGAAGAAGTACCGCCGCGAGACCAACACCATGCCCAACTGGGCCGGTTCCTGCTGGTACGAGCTGCGCTACCTGGATCCGCACAACAGCGAACAGCTGGTCGACCCGCAGATCGAGCAGTACTGGATGGGCCCGCGCGAAGGCATGCCGCACGGCGGTGTCGACCTGTACGTCGGCGGTGCCGAGCACGCCGTCCTGCACCTGCTGTACGCCCGTTTCTGGTCGAAGGTCCTGTACGACCTGGGGCACGTCTCGTCGGCCGAGCCGTTCCACAAGCTGTTCAACCAGGGCATGATCCAGGCCTACGTCTACCGTGACAGCCGTGGCTTCCCCGTGCCCGCCGCCGAGGTCGAGGAGCAGGACGGCGCCTACTACCACCAGGGCGAGAAGGTCAGCCGGCTGCTGGGCAAGATGGGCAAGTCCCTGAAGAACGCGGTGACCCCGGACGAGATCTGCGCCGAGTACGGCGCCGACACCCTGCGCCTGTACGAGATGGCGATGGGTCCGCTGGACGTCTCCCGGCCGTGGGACACGCGTGCGGTGGTCGGCCAGTTCCGGCTGCTGCAGCGGCTGTGGCGCAACATCGTCGACGAGGCCACCGGTGAGGTCACCGTCACCGACGTCGAGCCCGACGAGGAGACGCTGCGCGCCCTGCACAAGGCGATCGACGGCGTCCGCCAGGACCTGGAAGGGCTGCGTTTCAACACCGCCATCGCCAAGGTCACCGAACTGAACAACCACCTGACCAAGGCGGGCGGCGCGGTGCCGCGTACGGTCGCCGAGCCGCTGGTCCTGCTGATCGCTTCCCTGGCCCCGCACATCGCCGAGGAGCTGTGGCACAAGCTGGGCCACACCGACTCGGTCGTGCACCAGGACTTCCCGGTCGCCGACCCGAACTACGTCGTCGACGAGACCGTGACCTGCGTCGTGCAGATCAAGGGCAAGGTCAAGGCCCGCCTGGAGGTGTCGCCGGCCATCTCGGAAGAGGAACTGGAGAAGGTGGCGCTGGCCGACGAGACGGTCGTGAAGGCACTGGGCGGTGCCGGGATCCGCAAGGTGATCGTGCGCGCGCCGAAGCTGGTCAACATCGTCACGGGCTGACGTACCGGGCCGCCTCCGGGTGGTTCCCTAAGGGCAGGTTCGGGGTCCTTCTGGAACTCCGGGCCTGCCCTTTGCGTTTACCGTTGAGGAGCGCGGCCGTCCCAGCCGGGCTTGGGGCGGTCGGGCGGCCGGGAGCGAGGAGGAGCATCGTGGAAGCAGTGATCGCCGTATTCGCCGTGCTGTTCCTGCTCTTCGTCGCCGGCGGGGCGTACATCACCTTCAAGGCGGTCGGCGCCGCCAGACGCGGTGTGGACCGCACGATCACGCAGGCCCGGCGCACCGTCGAGGACCACACACTGCGCGCCAAATCCATGATCCAGATCGGCCCGGCGGCCGAGATCGCCCAGCTCCGGCTCACCCTGCGCACCTCGATGCGGGCCACCCAGGACGCGTTGCACGCGGGCGTCACCGAGGACGAGTCACTGAAGGAGTCCCTCGGCCTCTTCCAGCGGCTCAGCGCACACGGGTACGAACTGGACGGCGAACTCAGGCGCCTGGAGACCGAGCCGGACCGGGCCACACTCGCCACGAGACTGCCCGAACTGCGCCGGCGTGCCAAGCGTGTCACCGAGTCTGCGGACGCGTTGCGCTGGGCGGCCCGCGACCGGGCTCGCCGGTTCGCCGACGACGACCTGGACACCCTGAGCACGCAGATCGGTGTCGAGGCGGACGCCCTTCGGCACTGGACCAGGCCCGCCTCCGGCCCCGAGACCTCGCCGTGGCCCGAGGCGGCCCCGGGGCAGCAGGACCGTCAGACCTGGCCGGAGGCATCCCGGTCCGGCGCGGCCGAGGGGCAGGCACCGTCCGCGATCACTCCGCCTGGCCCGCCGCGGGTGTACCCGTGGCAGAAGAAGCCCCGGCCGGAGAGCACCACTTGACGCGGCCGGTCCCGTTGCGGGTGACCGGGGGCGGGCTGCCGCACCCGGGCTACGCCAGGTAACCTCCAGCTCATGTCCCGCCATGTCGCGATCGTCACCGATTCAACGGCCTACCTGCCGCCGCGGACGATGGAGCGCCACGGCATCACCGCGGTTCCCCTGACCGTGGTCCTCGGGGACCGGGCGCTCGAAGAGGGCACCGAGATCTCGACCCGGTCCCTGGCCCAGGCGCTGCAGAAACGGCGCTCCGTCACCACGTCCCGGCCCAGCCCCGAGGTGTTCGCCGAGACCTACCGGAAGGTCGCGGAGTCCGGAGCCACCGCCATCGTCTCGCTGCACCTGTCCGCCGAACTGTCGGGCACCTTCGACGCGGCGGTCGTCGCGGCCCGCGAAGCACCCGTTCCGGTACGGGTGGTGGACACCGGGGTGGTCGCGATGGCGCTCGGTTTCTGCGCGGTCTCGGCGGCCGAGGCCGCCGAGACGGGCGGCACCGTGGACGAGGCCGTCACGGCGGCGGAGAAGCGGGCGGCGGGCACCTCGGCGTACTTCTACGTCGACACCCTCGACTATCTGCGTCGCGGCGGCCGTATCGGCGCCGCCCAGGCCCTGCTGGGCTCCGCGCTCGCCGTGAAACCCCTGCTCCAGCTGGACGGCGGCCGGATCGAACTCCTGGAGAAGGTACGGACGGCGTCCCGTGCCATCGCCCGCCTTGAGGAACTCGCGGCCGAGCGGGCCGGCGGCGCCGAGGTGGACATCGCCGTCCACCATCTCGCGGCCCCCGACCGCGCCGCCGCGCTGGCCGACCGGCTGCGGGCACGGGTGCCCGGGCTGGCCGACCTGCACGTGAGCGAGGTCGGCGCGGTCATCGGGGCGCACACCGGACCCGGGCTGCTTGGGGCGGTCGTGTCCGCGCGCTGACCTGTGGACGTGGGGCAGCGGCCCCGTCACGATCACTCGTCCGGGTGGCGAAGTTGTCCACAACCGGCGCTCGGTCCACGGAAACCGAGCAAGATCATCGCGGATCGGCGGAAAGCCCGATCCTCGGCGCATGGCACTTCGATCACGCTCACACGAGACACACGCGACCAGTGGCCCGGGTCGGGGCCCCACCTCCGACGGCCGCACCCGGCATCGCCGGTCCCCGGTCCGGGCCGGTGCCCGCCACCGTCCGGCCCCGGCGGACGAACTGCGCCGCCGGGCGGAACTCCTCTTCGGCGAAGGAGGAGTCACCGGGCCGAAACCGGGGCAAGCACCTCCGGCGGCGGGGACGGTGGCCGGTACCGGTTCCGCGGCCGGACTGACCGCGGCGACGACCGCACTGCGCTCGGCCACCACCGGGATGCGCACAGCGGCGGCGGCGCTGTCGACGGCGGCGGCAGTGATGTCGTCCGCCCGCACCCTCGCCGGCGAGACCAGGGCCCGGCGCCGGCCGGCTCTTCCCGGGTTGCGAACCCGGCTGGGGGCAGCCGTCCGGGAACGGGTGCCGGTGTGGCTTCAGACACGCGTCGCCATGGAACGCCGGGGGGCCGTGGCCCTCGGTGTGGTCCTCGTCGTCGCCGGGGCCCTGGCGGTGCAGCACTTCTGGACCGGCCGGACCGAGTCCGTGAGCGCTCCTGAGGTGGTGCGCGCCCAGGCGCCGTACGAGAAGGACGAGCAGGCCGGGAAGGCCGAGAGGAACAACCGGGAGAACGTCCCGGCTGCCGGTGCCGGTTTGGCCTCGGTGGCCGGTGGGTCTGGCGGGACCGGTGGGGCTGGGAGGGCCGGCGGATCCGGTGGTGGCGAGATCGTCGTGGACGTCACCGGGAAGGTCCGGGAGCCGGGGGTCCACCGGCTGCCGGCCGGGTCCCGGGTGACCGATGCGCTGCGGGCAGCAGGCGGGGTGCGGCCCGGTGCGGACACCGACGGGCTCAATCGCGCGCGTTTCCTCATGGACGGCGAACAGATCGTCGTCGGGGGCCCGGCCCCACCGGCCGGGGCAGGGCAGGCGGCCCAGGCCGGGCAGGTGGCAGGAGGCGCTGTGGCAGGAGCCGGTCCCTCGGCGCCGATCTCCCTGAACACGGCGACCGTGGAGCAGCTCGACGCCCTGCCGGGAGTCGGCCCGGTGCTGGCCCAGCACATCGTCGAGTACCGCACCCAGCACGTCGGATTCCGGTCGGTCGACGAACTCCGCCAGGTCAAGGGCATCGGTGACCGTCGCTTCTCGGACCTGCGGGACCTGGTACGGCCATGAGCCGGACGACTGACTCCACCCCGCCGGTATCCGTGACCGGTCGCCGGGCCGGGCACGACGGCTCGAACCGGCGACCGGGGATCGCGCACCCACGGCAGGAGGGAACCGCCGACCTGCGGCTGGTGCCGCCCGCCTTGGCCGTATGGGCGACGGCGGCGCTGACGCTGGACGTGTCGTCGGCGTGGACGACCGGGATCGTCGTCGGCTGCGTGGCGGCCGGGCTGACCCTGGTGTGGCGCAGCCGGGGGGCACGACCCGGAAACCCGGTGGGGAACCCCTCAACCCCCTCCTCCGGCAACCCTTCGGCCATCCCCTCAACCCCCTCCTCCGGCAACCCTTCGGCCATCCCCTCAACCCCCTCCTCCGGCAACCCTTCGGCCACCCCCTCCACCACCCGCCGCGCCAACCCCGCGCCGTCGCGGCCGACTTGCCGGCGGGCCTCCCTCGGCGCCCTGCTGCTCTGCATCGCCGGGGCGGCCGCCTCCGCGGGGCTGCACGGGGCGGACGTGCGCCGGGGGCCGGTGCCGCAACTGGCCCGCGGGTACGCGACCGTGACCGCGGAGGTGGAACTCACCGGTGATCCCTGGGTCAGCAGGCCGCGGGTGCGGGGAGATCACGCCACGTCGGCCGCCGTGCGGAGCGGGGCGACGGGACGGGGGAGACGACGCGTTCGCCGGTGCTGGTGGTCGTCGATCCGGGCGTGCCGGCGCCGGGCGGTGGCGGACGGGCGCGGTGGCTCGGGCTGCTGCCCTCCACGCGGTTGCGGCTGACCGCGCGACTGGCGGCGCCCACGGCCGGCGGGGACCGGGTCGCGGCGATGCTACGGGTGCGGGAGCGTCCTGCCCCGGTGGTGGTGGGTCAGCCGAGCGGACCGCAGCGGCTGGCCGGACGGCTGCGGGCCGGGCTGCGGGAGGCGACCGACGGGCTGCCCGAGGACGCGCGGGCGCTGCTGCCGGGACTGGTCGTCGGAGACACCTCCCGGATCACCCCCGAACTGGACGACGCTTTCGAGGAGACCGATCTCGCACACACCCTGGCCGTGTCGGGCAGCAACCTCACCATCCTGCTCGCCCTGCTCATCGGACCGCCGGGGCTGGCCCAGCAGGTAGAGCGGCGTGGGCTCGCCCCGCGACTCGGGCTGTCGCTGCGGGCGACCGCTCTGTTCTCCTCGGCGCTCACCCTCGGCTTCGTCGTCGTGTGCCGACCCGATCCCAGTGTGCTGCGGGCGGCGGCCTGCGGAGCCGTCGCCCTGCTGGCCCTGGCGACCGGCCGTCGCAGGTCCCTGATGCCGGCCCTGGCGACGGCGGTCCTGCTGCTGGTGCTGTACGACCCGTGGCTGGCCCGTGGCTACGGCTTCCTGCTGTCCGTGTTGGCCACCGGATCGCTTCTGGTGCTGGCGCCGGGATGGGGCGAGGCGTTGCGGCGGCGCGGGGTGCCGGAACGGCTGGCCGAGGGCTTGGCCGCGGCAGCCGCCGCGCAGGCGGTGTGCGGGCCGGTGGTCGCGGTGCTGTCGGCGCGGGTGAGCCTGGTGGCGGTGCCCTGCAACCTGCTGGCCGAGATCGCTGTCGCGCCGGCCACGGTGCTGGGGTTCGCGGCGCTCGCGGCCGCGCCGGTGGCGATGCCGGTGGCCAGGGTGCTGGCCTGGTGCGCGGGCTGGCCCGCCGGCTGGATCGCGGGGATCGCCCGCGCGGGGGCGGCGTTGCCGGGAGCGGCAGTGGACTGGCCCGGGAGCTGGGCGGGGGCGTTCCTGCTGGCCGGGGTCACGGTGGCCGTCGTGTTGCTGGGGCGGCGCTTGCTGCGGCATCCGTGGTGGTGCGGGGCGCTGGGGGTGCTGCTGGTGCTGCTGGTGGTCCGGCCGGCGCCGCTGGCCCGGGTGGTCACGGGCTGGCCGCCGCCCGGCTGGCGGCTGGCGATGTGCGACGTCGGACAGGGCGACGCGACCGTGCTCGCGGCCGGAGCGGGCACCGGCGTCGTCGTCGATGCCGGGCCCGATCCGAAACTGGTCGACCACTGTCTGCGGGAACTGGGCATCACCCGGGTCCCGCTGGTCGTCCTCACCCACTTCCACGCCGATCACGTGGCGGGGCTGCCGGGGGTGCTGCGGGGGCGTGAGGTCGCGCAGATCGAGACGACCGGGTTCGCGGAACCCGCGGACCAGGTGGAGTTCGTCGTCCGGGAGGCGGCCGCGCACCATGTTCCGGTCACACGGGCGGTCGCCGGGGAGCGGCGCAGGACCGGGCCGCTGGACTGGCAGGTGCTGTGGCCGCCCCCGGATCCGGCACCGGAGCCGGACGGCCCGAACGATGCCAGTGTCGCCCTGCTGGTCCGCTCGGCCGGGCTGCGGATGCTGCTGCTCGGTGATCTCGAACCGGCGGCCCAGCAGGAACTGCTGAGATCGCCGGTGGCCGCCGAGCTGGGCCGGGTGGACGTGCTGAAGGTGGCCCACCACGGGTCGGCGTACCAGGATCCGCAGTTGATACGGCTGGTGGCGCCGAGGGTCGCGCTCATCTCCTGCGGGGTGGACAACCCGTACGGGCACCCGGCACCGGGGACGGTGGCCGAGCTGGAGCACCTGGGGGCGGTGGTGCTGCGGACCGACCGGGACGGGGCGCTCGCGGTGACCGGTGGCGGCGGTGGTGACGGACGGCAGGCGGGGGAGCTGAGAGTGGCGCGAGACTGAGGGCATGAACTCGGTTGACTCCGCGCGGATCGACGCCTACCTCCGCCGCCTCGGGGCCGCCCGCCCGGTCCGGCCCACCGCAGAGGCGCTGTGCGAGCTGCATCTGCGGCACCTGCTGGCTGTGCCCTTCGAGAACCTGTCGATGCATCTCGGCGAGGAGATCGTGCTGGAGGAGGACAGGCTGCTGGACAAGGTGGTGGGTGCCGGCCGGGGCGGGTTCTGCTACGAGCTCAACGGTGCCTTCGCCGTCTTGCTCAGCGGACTGGGGTTCGGGGTGACGCCGTTGGCGGGGCGGGTGTACGGGGAGGAGGGGCGGCTGGGTATCCCGTACGACCATCTCGCGCTGCGGGTGCGGACGGTGGACGCCGGCGAATGGCTGGCGGATGTCGGGTTCGGGGCGCACAGCCACTACCCGCTGGCGTTCGCGGAGCGGGGCGAACAGGCCGATCCCGGCGGGATGTTCCGGATCACGGCGGCCGGGCCGGACGCGGCCGGGGTGAGCGGGGCGGCCGGCACGGCGGATGGCGGCGCGGGCGTGTCGCGGGACGGGACGACCGGAGATCCGGTTCCGGGCGCGACGACCGGAGATCCGCACGTCCTGCGGGACGGGGCGTCCGCAGATCCGGGCGTGCGGTACGGGACGTCCGCAGATCCGGGCGTGCGGTACGGGACGTCCGCAGATCCGGGCGTGCGGGACGGGACGTCCGCAGATCCGGGTGCCTGGGACGGGACAACCGGAGATCTGGACGTGCTGCGGGACGGGCGGCCGGAGTACCGGCTGGAGGTCAGGCCGCGGGTGCTCGGGGATTTCACCGCCGGGGCGTGGTGGCACAGCACCTCCCCGGCGTCGCACTTCACGCAGTCGCTGGTCTGTTCCCGGGTCACCGAGGACGGTGGACGGGTCACGCTGAGCGGCCGGAAGTTGACGGTGACCGCAGGTGACGGGACGCGTGAGGTGCGGGAGTTGGGGCGGGACGAGGAGGTGCTCGGGGTGTACCGGGAGCAGTTCGGGATCGCGTTGGACCGTGTGCCGACCGTGCGAAACCCGCTGGGGGAGGACCGGAACGGCTAATTCGCCCTTCCGGGGATGACACGTCTCTACTGCCGCTTAGCGTGCTGCTCGGGGGCGCTTGTGGCGGATGTGCTGCATTCCCGTGATGTGATCCCGTGTTGCCTCGAAAGCCGCATCAGTGATCGAATGTTCCTTCGGTAACGGATGGTGGCGAGGCGTACAGGGGTGGCGTGGATGTTCGGCCGCTTGATGGGAAACCGCACGAACCGGGTGCAGCGGACGAGCCCCCTCGCGGCGCTCCAGACTCCGCCGGACGCCGGGGTGTTGAGCTGCCGGGTGCTGGATCCGGTCAACGATCCGGTGACGAACGCGGAGTTCGCGGTCAGCGACACCACCGGGCGCACGGTGGTCAGCGGTGGCGCCGACCCCTACGGGTCCTTCGTGACGACCGTGCCCGCGGGGGAGTACCGGCTGGCGGTGTCCGCCGAGGGGTTCACGCCCTACCGGGCCACCGCGCGGGTCGGCGAGAACTGCCTCGCCTCGCTCGGTGACGTGACCCTCCAGGTCGCTGCGCCGCCGGAGCTGCCGACGCCGGGGGACTGGGAGATCGAGCCTGCGCATTCCTCGATCGGTTTCACCGCCCGGCACATCGGACTGGCCCGGATCCACGGGCGGTTCAACTCGTTCGCGGGTGCGGTGCGGATCGCCGAGCAGATGGAGCGGTCCGCGATGCACGTGGTGATCGACGCCGCCGCCATCGACACGGGCGTCCGGATGCGGGACGACCACCTGAGGTCGGCCGACTTCCTGGACGTGCAGCGCTTCCCGACGCTGGAGTTCTACAGTGAGCGGTTCGTGCACAGGGGCGGCACGAGGTGGGGTGTCACCGGGGCGCTGTCCCTGCACGGTGTGACGCGGACGGTCACCCTCGACACCGAATACCTCGGCGTGGGCAACGGCATGGAGGGCGAGGTGCGGGCGGCCTGCCGGGCCACGACCGAACTGCACCGGGACGACTTCACCGTGAGCTGGCAGACGATGCTGGCGCGCGGGATCGCCGTCGTCGGGCCGAGCATCCGGGTCGATCTGGACGTGCAGATCGTGCCCAGGGGTTGAGCCGGCCGGCCGGATCGTCGTGGTGCGGCGGTGCCCGACAATGGGGCCGTGAGCGATGTGAGACATGTGCTGGTGCTGCCGGACCGGGACGCGGCGGAGGAGGCGGCCGAGGCGCTCGGGGAGCGGTTCGGGGTCGCCGAGGAGCCTCGGCTGGTGCGGGACGCGCTGGCGGGGGAGGACGACGCGGAGGACGCGCAGTGGCTGGTGCTGCTGCGGGACGAGGACGGGCGGCTCGATCCGGCGGCGCTGGACGAGTTCGCGGGGGAGTGGGAGGGGTGGCGGGAGGAGCCGTGAGCTGCCGCTGCCCCGGAGAGCGCCGCTGACGGGCGTCCGGCCGCGCGGCCGCGTTGTCAGTGCGCCGTGGGATGCTTGGCGCGATGGCCAAGAAGACTGCTGATGACGATCCGCTCGCCCCGGTGACCCTCGCCGTGGGGCAGGAGGACCTGCTGCTCGACCGTGCCGTGCAGCAGGTGGTGGCCGCCGCCCGGGCCGCCGACGCCGACACCGACGTACGGGACCTGACCCCGGACCAGTTGCAGCCCGGCACCCTCGCGGAGCTGACCAGCCCGTCGCTGTTCGCGGAGCGCAAGGTCGTGGTCGTGCGCAACGCGCAGGACCTGTCCGCCGACACGGTCAAGGACGTGAAGGCGTATCTGGGGGCGCCCGCCGAGGAGATCACGCTCGTGCTGCTGCACGCGGGCGGCGCGAAGGGCAAGGGGCTGCTGGACGCGGCGCGCAAGGCGGGGGCACGGGAGGTCGCGTGCCCGAAGATGACCAAGCCGGCCGATCGGCTCGCGTTCGTCAGGAGTGAGTTCAGGGCGCTCGGGCGGTCCGCCACGCCCGAGGCGTGCCAGGCGCTCGTCGACGCCATCGGCAGTGATCTGCGGGAGCTGGCGTCCGCCGCGTCCCAGCTCACCGCGGACGTCGAGGGCACCGTCGACGAGGCGGTGGTCGGGCGGTACTACACCGGGCGGGCCGAGGCGTCCAGCTTCACCGTCGCCGACCGGGCCGTGGAAGGGCGTACGGCGGAGGCGCTGGAGGCGTTGCGCTGGTCGCTGGCGACCGGGGTCGCACCGGTGATGATCACGAGCGCGCTCGCGCAGGGCGTGCGGGCGATCGGGAAGCTGTCCGGGGCCAGAGGCGGTCGGCCCGCCGATCTCGCGCGGGAACTCGGGATGCCGCCGTGGAAGATCGACCGGGTGCGGCAGCAGATGCGGGGCTGGACGCCGGACGGGGTCGCGGTCGCGCTGCGGGCCGTCGCCGAGGCGGACGCGGGAGTGAAGGGCGGCGGGGACGATGCCGAGTACGCCCTGGAGAAGGCCGTGGTGACCGTCGCGCGGGCGGCTCGGTCCCGAGGGCGCGGCTGAGGGCCGCCGCGAAGGTCCCGCCGGGAGCGCGCATGACGAAGGCCCCGTCCGTCGCCCTGGGGAAGGGCGGGGGCGGGGCCTTGCCGTACAGCTGTCGAGTCCGTTCCCGCGTGGCGAACGCAGGCCGCGAACAGACTCTGGGTGCCGGTCGGGAGCGGATGAGAGAGGGCCCGCTCTGGGTCCTTCCGGCGGTCAGATCAGGGAAGAGGTTCAGCCCTGGAGGGAAGCGACCTTGGAAGCAAGCGCCGACTTCTTGTTGGCGGCCTGGTTCTTGTGGATGACGCCCTTGGAGACGGCCTTGTCGAGCTGACGCGCGGCAGCGCGCTGGAGCTCGGTGGCCTTCTGGACGTCGCCCGCGGCGGCGGCCTCACGGGCCTTGCGGATCGCGGTCTTCAGAGACGACTTGACGGCCTTGTTGCGCAGCCGGGCCTTCTCGTTGGTCTTGATCCGCTTGATCTGGGACTTGATGTTCGCCACGAATGAGCCTTTTCAGGTTCTGGTACGGGCCAGGAGTTCTCCACGCAACGAAGGCATGGAGGAGTCCGGATCCCCTACCGGGTGTCTTCTGATTGACGTGCCTCGTGCTGAGAGGGCATGAGACACAGCTGCCCAGAGTAGCAGTGGGGCGGCGGCCAGCCCAAACCGTGCCCCGGTCGCTCTCCATGGGACCATGGAGGCTACGTATAGATCCGACCCGAGGCATAAGGCGCCTCAAGAGACAGGACCCTGCGTGCCCGCGACCCCTAACAATGTGCCCGAGCCGAGCCGTACCGCCCCGGCTCTGATCCGCAATTTCTGCATCATCGCGCACATCGACCACGGCAAGTCCACGCTCGCCGACCGGATGCTCCAGCTGACCGGTGTGGTCGAGCAGCGGCAGATGCGTGCTCAGTACCTCGACCGGATGGACATCGAGCGCGAGCGCGGCATCACGATCAAGTCCCAGGCGGTGCGTCTGCCCTGGGCCCCCACCGAGGGCCCGGACCAGGGCAGCACGCACATCCTCAACATGATCGACACTCCGGGGCACGTCGACTTCACCTACGAGGTGTCGCGGTCGCTGGCGGCCTGCGAGGGGACCATCCTCCTCGTCGACGCCGCCCAGGGCATCGAGGCGCAGACCCTCGCCAACCTCTACCTGGCGATGGAGAACGACCTCACGATCATCCCCGTGCTCAACAAGATCGACCTGCCGGCCGCGCAACCGGAGAAGTTCGCCGAGGAACTGGCGAACCTGGTCGGCTGCGAGCCGGACGACGTGCTGCGGGTCTCCGCGAAGACCGGTGTCGGTGTCGACGCGCTGCTCAACAAGGTCGTCAAGGAGATCCCGGCGCCGGTCGGTGTCGCCGACGCGCCCGCCCGCGCCATGATCTTCGACTCGGTCTACGACTCCTACCGCGGTGTCGTGACGTATGTCCGCGTCATCGACGGCCAGCTCAACAAGCGCGAGCGCATCAAGATGATGTCGACCGGCGCCACGCACGAGCTGCTGGAGATCGGGACGAACTCGCCGGAGATGCTGGCCGCGGACGGCCTGGGCGTCGGTGAGGTCGGTTACCTGATCACCGGTGTGAAGGATGTCCGGCAGTCCAAGGTCGGTGACACCGTCACCAGCCAGAACAAGGGCGCCACGGAGGCCCTGGGCGGCTACAAGGACCCGAAGCCCATGGTCTTCTCCGGGCTGTACCCGCTCGACGGCTCCGACTACCCGGAGCTGCGCGAGGCGCTGGACAAGCTGCAGCTCAACGACGCCGCTCTCGTCTACGAACCGGAGACCTCCGCCGCCCTCGGCTTCGGCTTCCGCGTCGGCTTCCTCGGCCTGCTGCACCTGGACGTGATCCGGGAGCGGCTGGAGCGCGAGTTCGGTCTCGACCTCATCGCCACCGCGCCCAACGTGGTCTACCGCGTGGTCATGGAGGACCGGACCGAGTACACGGTCACCAACCCGAGCGAGTTCCCCGAGGGGAAGATCAACGAGGTGTACGAGCCCGTCGTACGGGCCACGATCCTCGCGCCGACCGAGTTCATCGGCTCGATCATGGAACTGTGCCAGACCCGGCGCGGCACCCTGCTCGGCATGGACTACCTGTCCGAGGACCGGGTCGAGATCCGGTACACCCTGCCCCTCGCGGAGATCGTCTTCGACTTCTTCGACCAGTTGAAGTCGAAGACGCGTGGTTACGCGTCGCTGGACTACGAGCCCACCGGTGAGCAGACCTCCAGCCTGGTCAAGGTCGACATCCTGCTGCACGGCGACAAGGTCGACGCGTTCTCGGCGATCACCCACAAGGACGCGGCCTACGCGTACGGTGTGCGGCTCGTCGCCAAGCTGCGCGAACTCATTCCGCGGCAGGCCTTCGAGGTGCCCATCCAGGCGGCCATCGGCTCCCGGGTCATCGCCCGTGAGACCATCCGCGCCATCCGCAAGGACGTCCTCGCCAAGTGCTACGGCGGTGACATCTCGCGTAAGCGCAAGCTGCTGGAGAAGCAGAAGGAAGGCAAGAAGCGGATGAAGATGGTGGGTTCCGTGGAGGTTCCGCAGGAGGCCTTCATCGCCGTCCTCAGCAGCGATGACAGCGCGGGTTCGGCCAAGAGCAAGAAGTAACCGCGGGTAACGATCGGTCGCGTCCGCAAAACAGGTGCAACAGGGGTCCGCCGTACGAAAACGCGGCGGGCCCCTACGCGCCCGTAGGGTCGCTCTGCGTGGAAGATGCGGGGAAACAGACAGGCCGATGCCTCTTACGCACAGCCCGGCCGCGGCTTACTCTGATCCCTGCTCGATAGTTACTCGCGAGTTAAACAACCAGCGTCAGCCCCACCGTGAGTAAACCCAGCCGCACTGAGCCAGCCGCACCGTCGCGGGTCCCGGAGGATGTCGTGAGCGACACACAGACACTGATCGAGAACCGACCGCCGTCCGTGGCGGCCCTCTTCCTTGATCGGGTGGCGGCCACACCGGACGCCGAGGCCTACCGCTACCCGGTACCCGCCTCCGGTCAGGGCCCCGACGACTGGAAGTCGCTCAGCTGGGCGCAGGCCGCCGAACGTGTCTACGCCATCGCGGCCGGTCTCATCGAACTGGGCATCCAGCCCGAGCAGCGGGTCGCGCTCGCCTCCGCCACCCGCGTCGAGTGGATCCTCGCCGACCTCGGCATCCTGTGCGCCGGCGCGGCCACCACGACCGTCTACCCGCAGACCAACGCCGAGGAGTCGGCGTTCATCCTCTCCGACTCCGGGAGCCGGGTGCTGATCGCGGAGGACGCGGCGCAGCTCGCCAAGGCCGTCGAGAAGCGCGCCGAACTGCCCGAGCTCACCCAGGTCGTCGTCATCGACCCGGCCGGCGTCGAGACCGGCGACTGGGTGATCACCCTGCCCGACCTGGAGGCGCGCGGCGCCGAGTACCTGCGCACGCACCCCGAGCTGATCAAGGAGCGGGTCGGCGCGATCACCAAGGACCAGCTGGCCACGCTCATCTACACCTCCGGCACCACCGGCCGCCCCAAGGGTGTGCGGCTGCCGCAGGACAACTGGTCGTACATGGCGAAGGCGATCGCCGCGACCGGACTGATCAGCAGCGAGGACGTGCAGTACCTGTGGCTGCCGCTCGCCCACGTCTTCGGCAAGGTGCTCACCTCCGGGCAGATCGAGGTCGGTCACGTCACCGCGGTCGACGGCCGCGTCGACAAGATCATCGAAAATCTCCCGGTCGTGCAGCCGACCTACATGGCCGCCGTGCCCCGCATCTTCGAGAAGGTCTACAACGGCGTCGCGGCGAAGGCCCGCGCGGGCGGTGCCGCCAAGTACAAGATCTTCCAGTGGGCGGCCGAGGTCGCCCGCGAGTACGCCAAGGTCACCCAGGACAACTTCCGCCGCACCGGTGCCGCGACCGCCCCCTTCGGCCTCGCCGCCAAGCACAAGGTCGCCGACGGCCTGGTCTACTCCAAGCTGCGCGAGGCGTTCGGCGGACGGCTGCGGGCCTGTGTCTCCGGTTCCGCCGCGCTCGCGCCCGAGATCGGCTACTTCTTCGCCGGCGCCGGCGTGCACATCCTGGAGGGCTATGGCCTCACGGAGTCCTCGGCGGCGTCCTTCGTCAACCCCGGCGAGGCCTACCGGACCGGCACGGTCGGCAAGCCGCTGCCCGGCTGCGAGGTGCGGATCGCCGACGACGGCGAGATCCTGCTGCGCGGCCCCGGCATCATGCAGGGCTACCACGGGCTGCCCGAGAAGACGGCCGAGGTCCTGGAGAGCGACGGCTGGTTCCACACCGGTGACATCGGTGAGCTGTCGCCCGACGGCTATCTGCGGATCACCGACCGCAAGAAGGACCTCATCAAGACGTCCGGCGGCAAGTACATCGCGCCGGCCGAGGTCGAAGGACAGTTCAAGGCGGTCTGCCCCTACGTCTCCAACATCCTGGTGCACGGCGCCGACCGGAACTTCTGCACCGCGCTGATCGCCCTCGACGAGGCCGCGATCCTGGAATGGGCGAAGGAGAACGGCCTGGACGGCACGTCCTACGCCGAGGTCGTGGCCGCGCCGGTCACCGTCGAGATGGTCGACGGATACGTCAGGCAGCTCAACGAAGGTCTCCAGAAGTGGCAGACCATCAAGAAGTTCCGGCTGCTCCCGCGGGATCTCGATGTCGAACACGGGGAGATCACGCCCAGTCTGAAGCTGAAGAGGCCGGTCGTGGAGCGGGAGTACAAGCACCTCATCGACGAGATGTACGCCGGTACCCGGGAGGCCTAGGACCTGGGGTCACGGGTCGGATCCTGGTCGGAAGGGGCGCGCGGCAACCGGTCGTGCGGCTTCCCTGCGTCCCTTCGCGTCCGCGTCAGTGCGATCTGGTCCTGCTCAACAGTCGCCGAAGTTTTCCGGCTTCTTCTTTCAGCACTGCTACATCGACGGGTTCCTCGGACAACCGGGCCTCCATGACCGCCAGCCGTCTGCTCAACTCGCCGAAATCGGCCTGTTCCCGTGCCAGCAGTGCCTCCAGTTGCTGGTTCTTGCGGTGAAGTTCCAGGAAGACGTTCACCTTCGCCCGCAGCACCCACGGGTCGAACGGCTTCGCCAGGTAGTCCGCCGCGCCCGTCGCATAGCCGCGGAACGCGTACCCCGCCTCCTCGTCCGCTCCCGTCAGGAAGATGATCGGGACGTCCTTCGTCCGGTCGAGGCGTTTGATGTTCGCGGCTGTCTCGAAGCCGTCCATGCCCGGCATGCGGATGTCGAGGAGGATCACGGCGAAACGACGGAGCAGGAGAGCGTTCATCGCCTCCTCGCCGGACCGCGCCCGGACCATCGGCTCGTTCAACGAGCCGAGGACGGCTTCCAGTGCGGTCAGGTTGTCCTCCAAGTCGTCGACCAGGAGGATGCCGGCCCGCTCGTCAGCGATCATTGCTCCGTCCGTTCGGTCGTCGGCCGCGCCGCCGCTCCTGCCGTCGGGGCGTTCGTCCGGGCGGTCAGGGCCTGCCGGCTCCCGTCTCACGCGCCGCGTTCCGGTGCCGAAGCGAACGCCGGGCCGTGAGTGTCCCGCGCGGCGGTCGTCGCGGCGAGCGGAGGGCGCACGTCGGATGCTCGGAGTTGTTCCGGTTTCTGTCCGTCTTCGAGCACACGCGTAGCACTGTTCTCACTCATGACGGCCCACTTCGGTAACTCGGTGCTTATGGGCGCAGTCAGTCTGTCACTCTGTCCGCATCCGTCGGGATGTATTCGTCCGAACTGCTCGGGGAGCTGGACATGGGGGCCATACCCACGCAACGGGAGACCGTCTCCCGGGTCCGCGAGGCGCCTGCGCGCGACGAGGCGCCCGCCCGCGACGAGGCGCCCGCCCGCGACGAGGCGCCCGCCGCCGACGCAGCGCACGACAGCGCCGTCCCGCGCGCGCAAGGATGCGCGACCCTGTCCGGCAGCCCCCTGGCTCCCGGTTCCGCCCGCGCGCTGGTGCGCGCCTCCCTGGACGAGTGGAGCGCCTGCGGACTGCTCGGCCGGGACCAGCTGCGTCTCGCCGAGGACGTCATGGTCGTCGTCAGCGAACTCGTCACCAACGCCGTGGTGCACGCGGGCACCGACGTCGAGATCGGCTGGTGGCTGGAGCAGTCCGTCCCCGACGGGCGCGACCTGCGCGAACGCGACGAAGAGTTCGCGTTCGTCGTCGAGGTGACCGATCACCATCCCTCCCGGGCGCCCCGCGACCACGCGGGCGAGACACCGTACGAGACGCCGGAGTACGGGCGCGGGCTGCGGCTGGTCGCCACGCTCGCCGAGTCCTGGGGGGTGACGTACCGCACCGGTGCGAAGTCCGTGTGGGCGCGGCTGACCGGCCGCGGCGGCACCCTGCCCGACGAGCAGGAGCTGAGGGTCGCCGAGATCCTCGCCCCCGAGCCCGCCGAGCCCGCCGAGCCCGCCGAGCCCCCCCAGCCCCCCCAGCCCCCCGCGCCGTCGGCCGCGCCCGACCAGGGATGCCCGCACCGCCCCGAGAGGGACCGCAACTGGCTGAACCGGGGCGCCCTGACCTTCCTCGCGGAGGCCTCCGACCTGCTCGCCGGGCAGCTCGACGAGAACCTGGTGGCCGCCCTCACCGGCCAGCTGATCGTGCCCAGGCTCGCCGACTGGTGCGCGGTGTGGCTGGAGGACGAGGCGACCGTACGCGGCGGCTGGAACGACCCCACGGGCGCCGGCGGGCCGCGGCTGGCACGGGTCTGGCACGGCAGCGAGAACCGCATCGAGGAACTGCGCCGGGCCCTGGAGAAGGACCCGCCTGGCACCAAGGAGGGCCTGCGGTCGGGGCCCGAGCCCTACTCCTGGCCCGGCACGGCGCTCGGCCCGCAGGACGCCCACGGCGCGGCGCTCGCCTACCGGCTGATCGCGGGCGGCCGGCCGCTCGGCACGCTCGTCATCGGACGCTCAGGACCGGACGGCTTCCCCGACGAGATCACCGGCCTGGTCGAGGACTTCGGCCGCCGGGTCGCCCTGGCCATCGGCGCGGCACGCCAGTACGCCCGGCAGGCCACCATCAGCGCCGTCCTGCAGCGGGGGCTGCTGCCCGGGGCGGTCGCCGAGATCCCGGGCGTCGCCAGCGCGCTCGTCTACGAGCCCTGCGACAAGGGCGGCCCCAGCGGCGACTTCTACGACCTCTTCCCGGCGAGCGACGGCCGCTGGTGCTTCGCCGTGGGCGACGTCCAGGGCAAGGGGCCCGAGGCGGCCGTCGTCATCGGCCTGGCGCGGCCCTGGCTGCGTCTGCTCGCCCGTGAGGGCTACCGGGTCGCCGACGTCCTGGACCGGCTCAACCAGCTGCTCCTCGACGACGCCACCGAGGCAGCCGACGCCGCCGCCCGGGCCCTGGTCGCCGCCGGTGGCCACCTGCCGCCCGGCGATGGCCCGCAGACCCGGTTCCTGTCCCTGCTGTACGGCGAACTGATCCCCCTCGAAGGCGGCGGTGTGCGCTGCACCCTCGCCTCCGCCGGGCATCCGCTGCCGTTGCTGCTCGGCCCCGACGGCCGGGTGCGCACCGCGGCCCGGCCGCAGACGCTGCTCGGGGTCGTCGAGGACGAGACGTACACCAGCGAGACGATCGAGCTCGCGCCGGGCGACAGCCTGCTGTGCGTGACGGACGGGGTCACGGAGCGTCGCTCCGGTTCCCGGCAGTTCGACGACGGGGACGGGCTCGCCCGGGCGCTGGCCGGCTGCGCGGGGCTGAGCGCCGAGCTGATCGCCGAGCGGATCAGGCGGCTCGTCCACGAGTTCGGCGGTGGCCAGCCCGAGGACGACCTGGCGCTGCTGGTGCTCCAGGCGCAGTGACGGCGCGGTGACCGGCGCCGTCCGGGCACGCGCGCGTGCACGGACATCCGTACGCGGCGAGTACGGGACAATGGGGGACATGCCTTCCGCACTTCCCGACGGCGAGCCGGTCCCGGACGACGGCGCGCTCCCGGCGTCCGCGCTGGCCGGCGCCGCCGGCCGCCCCCTCGGGTTCTACCTGCACGTCCCGTACTGCGCGACCCGCTGCGGCTACTGCGACTTCAACACCTACACGGCGACCGAGCTGCGCGGCACCGGTGGGGTGCTCGCCTCCCGCGACAACTACGCGGACACGGTGGCCGACGAGGTCAGGCTGGCCAGGAAGGTCCTCGGGGACGACCCACGCGAGGTGCGGACCGTGTTCGTCGGGGGCGGTACGCCGACGTTGCTGGCCGCCGGTGATCTCGTGCGGATGCTGGGCGCGATCCGGGACGAGTTCGGGCTCGCGGCGGACGCGGAGGTCACCACGGAGGCGAACCCGGAGTCCGTCGACCCGGCGTATCTGGCGGCCCTGCGGGAGGGCGGCTTCAACCGGATCTCCTTCGGCATGCAGAGCGCGCGGCGGCACGTCCTGCGGGTACTGGACCGTACGCACACGCCCGGCCGTCCCGAGGCGTGCGTGGCCGAGGCCCGCGCGGCCGGGTTCGAGCACGTCAACCTGGACCTGATCTACGGCACGCCCGGCGAGTCCGACGACGACTGGCGGGCCTCCCTGGACGCGGCGATCGGAGCCGGCCCCGACCATGTGTCGGCGTACGCGCTGATCGTCGAGGAGGGCACGCAGCTGGCGCGGCGGATCCGCCGGGGCGAGGTGCCGATGACCGACGACGACGTGCACGCCGACCGGTACCTGATCGCCGAGTCGGTGCTGTCAGGGGCGGGTTTCGACTGGTACGAGGTGTCCAACTGGGCGACCTCGGAAGCGGGCCGCTGCCTGCACAACGAGCTGTACTGGCGGGGCGCCGACTGGTGGGGCGCCGGGCCGGGTGCGCACTCGCACGTGGGCGGGGTGCGCTGGTGGAACGTCAAGCATCCGGGGGCGTACGCGGCGGCGCTGGCGGCGGGGCGGTCGCCGGGGGCCGGACGCGAGGTCCTGTCGGACGAGGACCGGCGGGTGGAGCGGATCCTGCTGGAGCTGCGGCTGCGGGACGGGGTGCCGCTGGCGCTGCTGAAGGAGGAGGGGCTGGCGGCGGCGCGGCGGGCGCTGGGGGAGGGGCTGCTGGAGAGCGGTGCGTACGACGCGGGGCGGGCGGTGCTGACGCTGCGGGGCCGGTTGCTGGCGGACGCGGTGGTGCGGGACCTGGTGGACTGAGCGGGAGGACGTCAGGCCCCACCGCTGCCGAGGTCGGGCCCCACCGCTGCCGACGTCGGGCCTCACCGCTGCCGAGGTCAGGCCCCACCGCTGCCGACGTCGGGCCCCACCGCTGCGGAGGTCAGGCCCCACCGCTGCCGACGTCAGGCCCCACCGCCGCCCGTGACGAAGTCGATCAGTTCCTCCACGCGTCCCAGCAGTTCCGGCTCCAGGTCCTTGTAGGAGCCCACGCGCGCGAGGATCGCCTGCCACACCGCGCCCGTGTTGTCCGAGGGCCAGCCCAGCGCCCGGCACACGCCCGTCTTCCAGTCCTGGCCGTGCGGGACGCGGGGCCAGGCGTCGATCCCCAGGGACGCCGGTTTCACCGCCTCCCAGATGTCGATGTACGGGTGGCCGACCACCAGGGCGTGCTCCCCGGTCACCGACTGGGCGATGCGCCACTCCTTCGTGCCCGGCACCAGGTGGTCCACGAGCACCCCCAGCCGGGCGTCCGGGCCCGGTGCGAATTCGGTCACGATCGACGGCAGGTCGTCGACGCCCCCCAGGTACTCCACGACCACGCCCTCGATGCGCAGGTCGTCGCCCCACACCTTCTCGACCAGTTCCGCGTCGTGGCGGCCCTCCACGTAGATGCGGCCCGCGCGGGCGACACGCGCGCGGGCGCCGGGGACCGCGACCGAGCCGGAGGCGGTACGGGAGGGGCGTGCCGGGCCCCCGGCGGAGGGCCGTACGAGGGTGACCACCCGGCCCTCCAGGAGGAAGCCGCGCGGCTCCAGCGGGAAGACGCGGTGCTTGCCGAAGCGGTCCTCCAGGGTGACCGTGCCCGCCTCGCAGCGGATCACCGCGCCGCAGAAGCCCGTGCCGGGTTCCTCCACCACCAGGCCGGGTTCGGCGGCCACCTCGGGCACCGGCTTCGGCTTCTTCCACGGCGGGGTCAGGTCGGCGGAGTACTGGCGCATTCGGATGACGATAGGAGAAGCGGGTCGGGTGTGCCTACGACACGCCGAAACGCGCCGCCAGGGCGTCGCGTTGGGCCCGTACGAACGCCGCGTCGACCACCGCTCCGTGACCGGGGACGTACAGGGCGCGGTCACCTCCGAGGGCCAGCAGGCGGTCCAGGGCCGCGGGCCAGCGCGCGGGTACGGCGTCGGGGCCGGCCTGCGGGTCGCCGGACTCCTCCACGAGGTCGCCGCAGAACACCACCTCGGGGTCGCCGGGGACGAGGACCACGAGGTCGTGGGCGGTGTGGCCGGGGCCCACGTTGGCGAGCAGGGCCTGGCGGCCGCCGCCCAGGTCGAGGGTCCACTCGCCGGAGACCGGGTGGCGGGGCGCGGGCAGGGCGTCCGCCGCGTCCTCGGCCTCCGAGGCGGGCAGGCCGCCCCGTACCGCGTCCAGGCGCAGCCCCTCACGGTCGTGGGCGAGGACGGCCTCCGCGCCCACCGCCGCGTACAGGTCCGCGCCCGCGAACGCCGCCGCCCCGAGGACGTGATCGAAATGGGGATGGGTGAGCGCGAGATGGGTCACACGGCGGTCGGCGAGCGCCTGCGCCTGGGTGCGCAACCGCGCGCCCTCCGCGAGGCTCGACCCGGCGTCCACCATGAGGGCCGTACCCGCCCCGAGGACCAGCCCCGCCGTGCAGTCCCAGCCGGGCAGCCGGCACCGGCCGACCCCTTCGGCCAGCCGCTCCCAGCCCAGCTCTTCCCAAGTCACCGTCATACCGCGACGCTAGCCGCAGAACGCGGCGGGTCCGTACCGTCCCCGTACCGACCTTGCCCAGTCGGTACCCGACGGCCGTACACTGGGCCGGGGACGCTGGCACTCGGGCTCGCAGAGTGCCAGACGAAAGACCCGAAAGGCCGCGGGGACGACTTTCTGGAGGTGTGGCGCGGGATGCTGAGTGAACGCAGGCTCCAGGTGTTGCGCGCCATCGTCCAGGACTACGTCGGCACCGAGGAGCCGGTGGGTTCGAAGGCGCTGACCGAACGGCACAACCTCGGTGTCTCGCCGGCGACCGTCCGCAACGACATGGCCGCCCTGGAGGACGAGGGGTACATCGCCCAGCCGCACACCAGTGCGGGGCGGATCCCCACCGACAAGGGCTACCGGCTGTTCGTCGACAAGCTGGCCGGTGTCAAGCCGATGACCGCGCCCGAGCGGCGGGCCATCCAGAACTTCCTCGACGGCGCCGTCGACCTCGACGACGTCGTGGCGCGGACGGTCCGGCTGCTGGCCCAGCTGACGCGGCAGGTGGCCGTGGTGCAGTACCCGTCGCTGACGCGGTCGACCGTGCGGCACGTGGAACTGCTCGCGCTCGCCCCCGCGCGGCTGATGCTGGTGCTGATCACGGACACCGGGCGGGTCGAGCAGCGGCTGGTCGACTGTCCGGCGCCGTTCGGGGAGGCGTCCCTGGCGGATCTGCGGGCGCGGCTGAACAGCCGGGTCGCGGGCCGCCGGTTCTCGGACGTGCCCCGGCTGGTGGAGGACCTGCCGGACGCCTTCGAGGCCGAGGACCGCGGTACGGTCGCGGCGGTGCTCTCCACCCTGCTGGAGACGCTCGTCGAGGAGAACGAGGAGCGGCTGGTGATCGGCGGTACCGCCAATCTCACCCGCTTCGGACATGACTTTCCCCTCATGATCCGGCCCGTCCTGGAGGCTCTTGAGGAGCACGTGGTGCTCCTCAAGCTCATGGGCGAGGCGGGGGATTCGGGCATGACCGTGCGCATCGGTCACGAGAACGCCCACGAGGGACTCAACTCCACGTCCGTGGTGTCGGTCGGTTACGGTTCGGGCGGCGAGGCACTCGCCAAGCTCGGCGTGGTCGGACCGACCCGCATGGATTACCCGGGAACGATGGGAGCGGTAAGAGCGGTGGCACGGTACGTCGGACAGATCCTGGCGGAGTCGTAAGTGGCCACGGACTACTACGCCGTTCTCGGCGTGCGCCGCGACGCGTCGCAGGAAGAGATCAAGAAGGCCTTCCGCCGGCTCGCGCGCGAGCTGCACCCGGACGTCAACCCGGATCCGAAGACCCAGGAGCGGTTCAAGGAGATCAACGCCGCCTACGAGGTGCTCTCCGACCCGCAGAAGAAGCAGGTCTACGACCTCGGCGGGGACCCGCTGTCGCAGAGCGGCGGCGGGGGCGCGGGCGGCTTCGGCGCCGGCGGGTTCGGGAACTTCTCGGACATCATGGACGCGTTCTTCGGCACGGCGTCGCAGCGCGGTCCGAGGTCGCGGACGCGGCGCGGCCAGGACGCGATGATCCGGATCGAGGTCGAGCTCGACGAGGCGGCCTTCGGCACGACCAAGGACATCCAGGTCGACACGGCGGTCGTCTGCAACACCTGCAACGGTGAGGGCGCGGCGCCGGGCACCACCGCCCAGACGTGTGACATGTGCCGGGGCCGCGGTGAGGTCTCGCAGGTGACGCGGTCGTTCCTGGGCCAGGTCATGACCTCGCGGCCGTGCCCGCAGTGCCAGGGCTTCGGGACGGTCGTGCCGACGCCGTGCCCCGAGTGCGCCGGTGACGGACGGGTACGGTCGCGGCGGACGCTGACCGTGAAGATCCCGGCGGGTGTCGACAACGGCACCCGGATCCAGCTCGCCGGAGAGGGCGAGGTCGGCCCGGGCGGCGGACCCGCCGGTGACCTGTACGTCGAGATCCACGAGCTGCCGCACTCCACGTTCCAGCGGCGCGGGGACGACCTGCACTGCACGGTGACCATCCCGATGACGGCGGCGTCCCTCGGTACGAAGGTGCCGCTGGAGACGCTGGACGGGCTGGAGGAGGTCGACATCCGGCCGGGCACGCAGTCCGGGCAGTCGATCCCGCTGCACGGCCGCGGGGTCACGCACCTGCGGGGCGGCGGCCGGGGCGACCTGATCGTCCACGTGGAGGTGACGACTCCCACCAAGCTCGACCCGGAGCAGGAGCGGCTGCTGCGGGAGCTGGCGAAGCTGCGCGGAGAGGAGCGGCCGACGGGGCAGTTCCAGCCGGGGCAGCAGGGATTGTTCAGCCGGCTGAAGGACGCGTTCAACGGGCGCTGACGGGCCGCGACATTCCTGGCATGTGCCAATGCGGCGGCCGATTCGGTCTTGTTCGGAGGACGTGACAACATGCCGTCATGTCCTCCGCACTGACCGATCTCTGCCGCTTTCCGATCGTGCAGGCCCCCATGGCGGGCGGCGCCTCGGGTCCGCAGCTCGCCGCCGCCGTGTCCGAGGCGGGCGGCCTGGGGTTCCTGGCCGCCGGGTACAAGACCGCCGACGGGATGTACCAGGAGATCAAACAACTGCGGGGACTGACCGGCCGTCCCTTCGGCGTGAACCTCTTCATGCCGCAGCCCGAGTACCCCGGTGCAAGCACCGGCTCCACCGGAGCGGCCAACGCCGCGCCCCCTTCTGGGGCCGTGGACCTCTACGCGCACCAGCTGGCCGGTGAGGCCGCCTGGTACCGGACCGAGCTCGGTGACCCGGACAGCGGCCGGGACGACGGGTACGACGCGAAACTCGCCGTCCTCCTCGACAACCCGGTGGCGGTGGCCTCCTTCCACTTCGGTGTGCCGAGCCGCGAGGCCCTGGACTCCCTGCGCCGGGCCGGCACCTTCACCCTCGTCACCGCGACCACGGCCGAGGAGGCCCTCGCCGTCGAGCGGGCCGGTGCGGACGCGGTGATCGCGCAGGGCGTCGAGGCCGGCGGTCACCAGGGCACCCACCGGGACGTCCCCGAGAACGACGGCTCCGGGATCGGGCTGCTCGCCCTGGTCGCCCAGATCCGGGAGACCGTGAGCCTGCCCGTGGTCGCCGCGGGCGGGATCATGCGCGGCAGCCAGATCGCGGCCGTGCTCGCGGCGGGCGCGAGCGCCGCCCAGCTGGGCACGGCCTTCCTGGCCACCCCCGAGTCCGGCGCCCCCGACCTGCACAAGCAGGCGCTGACCGATCCGCTGTTCACGCGGACCGAGCTGACCCGGGCGTTCTCCGGGCGGCCCGCCCGCGGCCTGGTCAACCGTTTCCTGCGCGAGCACGGCCCGTACGCGCCCGCCGCCTACCCGGAGGTCCACCACCTCACCGCCCCGCTGCGCAAGGCCGCCGCCCGGGCCGGGGACGCGCAGGGCATGGCGCTGTGGGCCGGGCAGGGCCACCGGCTGGCCCGGGAGCTGCCCGCCGGCCGGCTCGTGGAGACCCTCGCGGAGGAACTCGCGGCCGCGTCGACAGCGTTGTCGACCAAGGAGGAGGGGCGATGACAGCGCCCGTGTTCGTCGTCGAGCGGTTCCCCGCGGACCTCGCGGAGGGCGGCGGCCAGTACGTCCTGGACGGCCCCGAGGGGCGGCACGCGGTCTCCGTGAAGCGGCTGGAGGCCGGCGAGGAGGTCGTGCTCACCGACGGCGCCGGACGCCACGCCGTGTGCGAGGTGGTCGCCGCCGAGGGCAAGGACCGGCTCGTGGTGCGCCTGGGCACGGTGACCGAGGAGCCCGCGCCCGCGCCCCGGATCACCGTGGTGCAGGCGCTGCCCAAGGGCGACCGCGGGGAGGTCGCCGTGGAGACCATGACCGAGGTCGGCGTCGACGCGATCGTGCCCTGGCAGGCCGCCCGGTGCATCACCCAGTGGAAGGGCGACCGGGGGCTCAGGTCGCTCGCCAAGTGGCGGGCGACCGCCCGCGAGGCCGGCAAGCAGTCCCGCCGGGTGCGCTTCCCCGAGGTCGCGGACACGGCGTCCACCAAGCAGGTCGCGGCGCTGCTCGCCGGCGCCGCCTTCGCCGCCGTGCTCCACTCCGACTTCGAGCACGACAGTGCGCCGCTCGCCACCGCCGAACTGCCCGCCGAGGGCGAGATCGTGCTGGTCGTCGGGCCCGAAGGGGGCGTGGCCCGGGACGAGTTGGCGCTGTTCGAGGAGGCGGGTGCGCGGGCGTACACCCTGGGGCCTACGGTGATGCGTACGTCGACCGCCGGCACCGCGGCCGCGGCCCTGCTGCTGGGCCGCACCGGCCGGTGGTCCTGACCCGCACGACAGCCGCACCGCACCCGCACGACCTCCTGGGGGAACGCGCCGTGGAACTCGCCCAAGTCCGGCTCCTGGTCACCGACTTCGCCGCCTGCTACCGCTTCTACTCCGACGTGCTCGGGCTGAAGCCGCAGTCGGCGGCGAGCGAGGGGCCGTACGAGAAGTTCAGTCCGCACGCCGGGTCCGCGGGGATCGCCCTGCAGGACCGGGCGATGATGGCCGAGACACTGGACGAACTGGGGGACGCGGCGACCGGGCACCGCTCGCTGGTGGTGCTGCGCGTCGACGACCTGGACGCCTACTGCGAGCAGATCACCTCACGCGGTGCGGTCCTGGTGCACGGGCCGGCGCCGATGACGCAGCGGATGCGGGTCGCCCACCTGAAGGACCCGGAGGGGAACCTGGTGGAGCTCCAGGAGTGGCTGCTGCTGCGCACCTGAGGGTGACGGCTGCGAACAACTGAGTGGCCGTAAGCCCCCTACCGCCACGGCCGGGACGGTGGCAGGCTGCCCTCCATGGGGGCTTTGAGGCGGATTCGGCGCCGGCCGCGCGGCAGCAGGGCGGCGGCCGTGGCGGGGCTCACGGTGGTCGCCGCGGGCGTCCTGGTGGGCTGTCGGCCGAGCGACCTGAACACCGCGACCGTCGCCTACACCACCGACCAGACGGCCACCGCCGAGCTGAAACGGCAGCACGTCGACGTCAGTTGGCTCACCTGCACCGGCAGCTACGGCACGGCGGGCGCGTCCGGCTCGGCGACGAGGACGCCCTCGGCGTCCGAGACCACCGTCGTCTCCGTCGACTGCAAGGGCAGGACCAAGGACGGGCGGCCGATCACCGTCACCGGCCGGGTCACCAAGGCGGTCAGCGGTGCCTGTGTGCGCGGCGACCTCGTCGCGAAGGTCGGCGGCAAGGAGTGGTTCCGGGTGAACGGCCTCGGGAACTGCGACGCCACGCCCGGCCCCGCGTACAGCACCTACCGGCCCCCCACCTACGGGCAGCGGCCCGGCCCCACCGTGACCGTGACGAGGACGATCTGGTGCCAGGGTGACCCCACCTGCTGGCCCGTGCAGGGAAAGTGATCGAAATCGGCCCCGGCGGACGGACCCCGCTGCATAGGCTGAGCGGGTGACTCAGGGTGCAGCGACAGGACCGCGGTCCTACCTCCGATTTCCCCACGTCCACGGCGATCTGATCGCCTTCACCGCTGAGGACGACGTGTGGCTCGCGCCCCTCGACGGCGGCCGGGCCTGGCGGGTCAGCGCCGACAACGTGCCGGTGACCCTGCCGCGCATCTCGCCCGACGGCACCACGGTCGCCTGGACCTCCACCCGCGACGGCGCCCCCGAGATCCACGTCGCTCCCGTCGACGGCGGTCCCTCGACCCGCCTGACGCACTGGGGGAGTTCCCGTACCCAGGTGCGCGGCTGGACCGACGACGGACGGGTCCTCGCGATCACCACCTACGGTCAGTCCAGCCTCCGGCGCAGCTGGGCCCACGCGGTCCCGCTCGACGGCGGACCGTCCACCGTCCTTCCGTACGGCCCGGTCGGGCATGTGGCCCACGGGCCCGCCACCGTGCTGCTGTCCGCGCCGATGGGCCGCGAGGCGGCCTGGTGGAAGCGGTACCGGGGCGGTACGGCCGGGAAGCTGTGGATCGACCGGGACGGCGACGGCGAGTTCGTACGGCTGCACGCCGAACTCGACGGGAACCTGGAGTACCCCGAATGGGTCGGCGACCGGCTCGCGTTCCTCTCCGACCACGAGGGCACCGGGGCGTTGTACTCCTCCCTGGCCGACGGCTCCGACCTGCGCAGGCACACTCCCCTTGGGGGCACCTCCCGCTCGAGCGAAGCCGAGAGTGGGGGAGGCTTCTACGCCCGGCACGCGGCGAGCGACGGCACCCGGGTCGTCTACGCCTCGGCCGGTGAACTCTGGCTCCTGGACGACCTGGAGGGCGCCGAGCCGCGCCCGCTGGACGTCCGGCTCGGCGGGCAGCGGGTGGACCGGCAGCCGTACCCGGTCGACGCGGCCCGCTGGTTCGGTTCCGCCTCGCCCGACCACACCGGGCGCGGCAGCGCCGTCCTGGTGCGCGGCGGCGTGCACTGGGTGACCCACCGGTCCGGTCCGGCGCGCGCCCTCGCCGCCCGGCCCGGGGTGCGGGCCCGGCTGCCCGTCACCTTCCGCGCGGACACGGAGGAATGGGTGGTGTGGGTGACGGACGCCGAGGGCGAGGACGCCCTGGAGTTCGCGCCCGCCACCGGCCTCGCCCCCGGCTCCACCCCGCGCCGGCTCGCCGTCGGACAGCTCGGCCGGGTCCTGGACCTCGCCGTCGCCCCCGACGGCAGCCGGGTCGCGGTCGCCGCGCACGACGGCCGGCTGCTCCTCGTCGAACGCGAGACGGGCGAGGTCCGCGAGGTCGACCGCAGCGAGGACGGCGACGTGTCCGGGCTGGCGTTCTCCCCCGACTCCGGCTGGCTCGCCTGGTCCCACCCCGGCGCGGGCGGGCTCTGCCAGCTCCGCATCGCCCACACCACCGACCTCACCGTCACCGAGGCCACCCCGCTGCGGTTCCGGGACTACGACCCCGTCTTCACCCGCGACGGCAAGCACCTCGCCTTCCTCTCCACCCGCTCCTTCGACCCGGTCTACGACGAGCACGTCTTCGACCTGGCCTTCGTGGTCGGCGACCGCCCGCACCTGATCACCCTCGCGGCCACCACCCCCTCGCCGTTCGGCCCGCAGCGCCACGGCCGCCCCTTCGAGACCCCCGACAAGGACGAGACCCCGGACGCCGAGGGCACCCCCGCCACCCGCATCGACCTGGAGGGCCTCGCCGACCGGATCGTGCCGTTCCCGGTGGAGGCCGGCCGCTACTCCGGGCTGCGGGCCGCCAAGGACGGTGTCCTGTGGCTGCGCCACCCGGTGCGCGGTGTCCTCGGCGCCTCCCGTGCCCACCCCGAGGACCCGTCGCCCAAGACCGAGCTGGAGCGCTACGACCTCGCCCAGCAGCGCATCGAGTACCTCGCCTCCGACGCCGACCGCTTCGAGGTCAGCGGTGACGGCAAACGCGTCCTGCTCCGGGCCGACGGCAAGCTCAGGGTCGTACCCAGCGACCGCCGCGCCTCGGGCGACGACGACAGCGACACCAACATCACCGTCGACCTGACCCGGATCCGGGCGAGTGTCGACCCGGCCGCCGAGTGGCGGCAGATGTTCGACGAGACCGGCCGCATCATGCGCGACCAGTTCTGGCGGCCGGACCTCGGCGGTGTCGACTGGACCGGTGTGCTCGACCGCTACCGTCCGCTCGTCGACCGGTGCGCCACCCACGACGACCTGGTGGACCTGCTCTGGGAGGTGCAGGGCGAACTCGGCACCTCGCACGCCTACGTCACCCCGCGCAGCGGCCACGGCGGCGGCGCCCGGCAGGGCCTGCTCGGCGCCGACATCTCCCGGCACGAGGACGGCAGCTGGCGCATCGACCGGATCCTGCCCACCGAGACCTCCGACCCCGGCGCCCGTTCCCCGCTGGCGGCGCCCGGCGTCGCGGTGCGTCCCGGCGACGCGATCGTGGCCGTCGCCGGCCGTCCCGTCGACCCGGTGACCGGCCCCGGCCCGCTCCTGGTCGGCACCGCGGGCAAGGCGATCGAACTGACCGTGTCCCCGGCCGGCGGCGGCGACCTGCGCCACCCCGTGGTCGTACCCGTCTTCGACGAGGAGCCCCTGCGCTACCACGCCTGGGTCGCCGACCGCCGCGCCCACGTCCACGCCTCGTCCGGTGGCCGTCTCGGCTACCTCCACGTCCCCGACATGCAGGCGCCCGGCTGGGCCCAGATCCACCGTGACCTGAGCGTGGAGATGGCCCGCGAGGGCATCGTCGTGGACGTCCGCGAGAACCGCGGCGGCCACACCTCCCAGCTCGTGGTGGAGAAACTGGCCCGCCGCATCGTCGGCTGGGACCTGCCGCGCGGCATGCGCCCGCAGAGCTACCCGCGGGACGCGCCGCGCGGCCCGGTCGTGGTCGTCGCCAACGAGTTCTCCGGCTCGGACGGCGACATCGTCAACGCGGCGATCAAGGCCCTGGGGATCGGCCCGGTGGTCGGCACCCGCACCTGGGGCGGCGTCATCGGCATCGACAGCCGCTACCGCCTGGTCGACGGCACCCTGGTCACCCAGCCGAAGTACGCGTTCTGGCTGGAGGGCTACGGCTGGGGGGTGGAGAACCACGGCGTCGACCCGGACGTGGAGGTCGTCCAGACCCCCCAGGACTGGGGCGCGGGGCGGGACCCGCAACTGGACGAGGCCGTCCGCCTCGCACTGGAGGCATTGGAGAACAGCCCCGCGAAAACACCGCCGGTGCTGCCGACGTAAAGGGGCGCGGGGCTGTGTCGACATGCGGCAACCGCACCAACCAAGGGGCGCGGGGAACTGCGCGACCAGCCCTCACCGAACCGCACCCGACGACGATACGATGCCCCGGAAGATCGCTCACGGTGCCCAGGAAGGAAACGGCATGCCAGGGGAACCCCAGGACGACTGCCTCTTCTGCAAGATCGTCGCAGGCCACGTCCCCGCGACGATCGTCCGGGAGACGGACACCACCGTCGCCTTCCGGGACATCAACCCCCAGGCCCCCACCCACGTCCTGGTGATCCCCAAGGTCCACTACAAGAACGCGGCCGAACTCGCCGAGGGCGAACCCGCGATCGCCGCCGACATACTGCGCGAGGCCCAGGCCGTCGCCGACGACGAGAAGCTGGACAGCTACCGCGTCGTCTTCAACACCGGCACCGGCGCCGGCCAGACCGTCTGGCACACCCATGCCCACGTCCTCGGCGGCCGCGGCCTGCACTGGCCGCCCGGATAGCCGGCCGTGTCCGTACGTGAACTGGTGATCCTCGGCACGGCCAGCCAGGTGCCCACCCGGCACCGCAACCACAACGGCTACCTGCTGCGCTGGGACGGCGAGGGCATCCTCTTCGACCCCGGCGAGGGCACCCAGCGGCAGATGCTGCGCGCCGGGGTCGCCGCCCACGACCTGAACCGGATCTGCGTCACCCACTTCCACGGCGACCACTGCCTCGGCCTCGCCGGGGTCGTCCAGCGCATCAACCTCGACAGGGTCCCGCACCCGGTCACCGCCCACTACCCGCGCTCCGGGCAGCGCTTCTTCGACCGCCTCCGGTACGCCACCGCCTACCGGGAGACCGTCGGCGTCACCGAGGTCCCCGTCGACGCGGACGGCGACCTCGCGGTCACCCGGTCGTACCGGCTCGAGGCCCGCCGGCTCTCCCACCCCGTCGAGTCCTACGGCTACCGGCTCACCGAACCCGACGGCCTGCGCATGCTGCCCGAACGGCTCGCCGCGCACGGCGTCACCGGCCCCGACGTGGGCCGGCTCCAGCGCGAGGGCGTCCTCGGTGACGTCACGATCGACCAGGTCAGCGAGGTGCGGCGCGGCCAGCGGTTCGCGTTCGTCATGGACACCCGGCTCTGCGAGGGGGTGCACGTCCTCGCCGAGGGCTGCGACCTGCTCGTCATCGAGTCGACCTTCCTCGACGAGGACGCCTCACTCGCCGCGGAACACGGCCACCTGACGGCCGGACAGGCGGCGGCCGTCGCCCGCGACGCCGGCGTACGTCACCTGGTCCTGACCCACTTCAGCCAGCGCTACGCCGACCCCGAGGAGTTCGGACGGCAGGCACGGGCCGCCGGCTACGACGGCCAGTTGACCGTCGCCCACGACCTGCTCCGAGTGCCGGTCCCGAAGCGCAGGTGAAACGGCCGTACGATGCTCTGATGCCCCTCCCGAAAGCAGAACTGCACCTCCACATCGAAGGCACCCTGGAGCCCGAGCTGGCGTTCATGCTGGCCGCGCGCAACGGCATCGAACTGCCGTACCCGGACACCGAAGCGCTCCGCAAGGCGTACCAGTTCGAGGACCTCCAGTCCTTCCTGAACCTGTACTACGACCTGATGGCCGTCCTGCGCACCCAGCAGGACTTCGACGACCTCGCCGACGCGTACCTCTCGCGGGCCGCCGCGCAGGGCGTGCGGCACGCGGAGATCTTCTTCGACCCGCAGGCGCACCTCGCCCGCGGGGTGTCCATGGACACGGTCGTGGAGGGCCTGTGGCGGGCGCTCGACCGGAGCGTCCACAGCCACGGGATCTCCACCCGCCTCATCATGTGCTTCCTGCGCGACGATTCCGCCGAGTCGGCGATGGCGACGCTGGAGGCCGCGAAGCCGTACCTGGACCGGATCACCGGTGTCGGACTGGACTCCGCCGAGGTCGGGCATCCGCCGGTCAAGTTCCGCGAGGTGTACGAGGCGGCCGCCGCGCTCGGGCTGCGGCGGGTGGCGCACGCCGGTGAGGAGGGCCCGCCGGAGTACATCACCGAGGCGCTGGACGTGCTCGGCGTGGAGCGCGTCGACCACGGGCTGCGCTGCATGGAGGACCCGGAGCTGGTGGAGCGGCTGGTGCGGGAGCGGATCCCGCTGACGCTGTGCCCGTTCTCGAACGTCCGGCTGCGCGCGGTCGACGCGCTCGCCGACCATCCGCTTCCGGCCATGATCGAGGCCGGGCTGCTGTGCACGGTCAACTCCGACGACCCCGCGTACTTCGGCGGGTACGTCGCCGACAACTACCACGCCGTGCGCGACACCCTGGGCCTGTCCCGGGAGCAGATGCGGGAGCTGGCCCGCAACTCCTTCCTCGCGTCCTTCCTGGAGGACGACGAGGAACTGCGGGCCCGCTACCTCGCCGAGGTGGAGGCCTACGAGTTCGGTTAGGCGGCCACGTCCAGCCGTACCGTCCCGTCGGTGAGCGCGGGGTGCGTCGCGACGGTGGTGGTCCTGCGGCGCAGCGCCACCGCCGTCAGCGGTACCGCGACCGCGAGCAGGCCCACCGCCAGGACCGTCCCCATCGCCGGGAAGCCCGCCCGGGCCGCCAGCAGGCTGCCGGTCATCGGGCCGACGGCCGTGCCCAGCGACGACGCCGACCCGACGAGCACCGCCCAGCGGCCCCGCGGGTCCAGGGCGGCGGCCAGGCCGATGACGTACGACAGGACGACCGGGTAGAGCGAATTCCAGGCGATCTCGCCGGACGCGAACGTCGTCAGGTCGGTGGCGGACGCGCTGAGCGCGATGCAGCCCGCGATCAGCACCGTGCCGAGCCCGATCGGCAGGGCCTGGCCGAGCCGCGGGCCGAGCACGCCCGCGCCGACCACGCCCAGCAGGCCGAAGCCGAGCGCCACGGCGAACACCGCGCCGACGGTCGCCTCGCTCAGGTGCGCCTGGGCCAGGCCGATCCGGCCGCTCACTCCCCACAGCGAGTTCTGCGCGGCGGACCAGCAGGGCATCGCGGCGGCCAGCAGCAGTCCGGAGCGCAGGTGGGGCAGGCGCGGGCCGGCGGTGACGGCGACGGTCCCGGCCGTACGGGGGGTCAGTCGCGCGGTGAGCGGCCAGACCGCGAGCGCGGTGAGCGCGATCGCGGCGAGGGGCTGCGCGTGGCCCGGGCCTAGGTGCGGGACCGTCAGGTAGACGGCACCGGCGAGGGCGGACACGGCGAGCAGGCCGAGGGTGGTGACGCGGTGCGGGTCCTTCTGGGCGGCGATGCCGGTGGCGGCGACCGCGGTGACCGTGCCGGAGCCGAAGCCGCCGACGACCGCGCCGGCCACGACCGCCGGGAGGTGGGTGGTGAGGGCCGCGCCGCCGTAGCCGAGGGCGGCGAGGAGCAGGCCGACGCGGGCGAGCGTGCGGGGACCGAAGCGGTCCACGCGGGAGGCGAGCAGGAAGCCGGCCGCCGCGGAACTCAGCAGCAGGGCGCTGCCGATGGCGCCGGCCTCGGTGGGGGTGAGGGGGAGCCCGGAGTCGAGTCTGCCGACGGTGGTCGGCAGGAGGTACGGGGCGAGGTACCCGGCCGTGAACAGGGCGACGAGGGGCCAGGGGGTGGTGCGGGGGGCGGACACGGGCGTTCCCAGGCATGCGAAAGGAGCGGTTCAGGACGGGGGTTGGGCGCAGGCCGTCGAGGGACAGGAACGCGCGGGCAATTTGTATCAAGCGCCGGGGGATCGAAGAAGCGCGGGGGGTGTGATGTGGGTCATGTTCGGTTTCGGGGGCGGGGCAGGGGGTAGCAGCGCCGCGCGCCGTGGGGGAGCGGTGCGTTGGCGGGTGCGGCCCGGTGGTGGTTGCTCGCGCAGTTCCTCGCGCCCCTGACGGGGGCGCTTTGTGCTAGCGCCAGTCGACTGTGCCGCCCGGTGTGGCCGATTCGATTCTGGTGCGGGTCTCCCGCATCACCTCGACGATGCGGGCCTCGTGTTCCGGTGTCAGGCGGGCCACCGGTACCGAGCAGCTGATGGCGTCCTGGGCCGGGGTGTCGTAGCGGAGGGCGAAGCCGAAGCCGGTGATGCCGAGGACGCCCTCCTCGCGGTCGGTCGACCAGCCGCGGGCGCGGACCCCGGCCAGGTCGGCGGCGAGGCCGGCGCGGGTCGTTCGGGTGTTCGCGGTCAAGGGCTCGTACGGGCCCTCGGGCAGCTCGCCGTCGGGGCGTTCCGCGAGGAGGGCCTTGCCCAGGGCGCCCGCGTGGGCCGGGAGGCGGCGGCCCACCCTGCTGATCGTGCGCAGGTATTCGTGGGACTCCCGGGTCGCCAGGTAGACCACGTTCGCGCCGTCCAGGCGGCCCAGGTGGATCGTCTCGCCGAGCGCCTCGGACGCCTCGTCGAGGAAGGGGCGTACGAGGCGGACGCGCGGGTCGGAGTCCAGGTAGCTGGTTCCGGTCAGCAGGGTGCGGATGCCGATGCCGTAGAGGGAGCCGGTGGCGTCGGTGCGGACCCAGCCGCGGGCGATCAGGGTCTGCAACAGGGCGTACATCGAGCTGCGCGGGACGCCGAGTTCGGCCGCGAGTTCCTGGAGGCGGGCCGGGCGGTCGGCGCGGGCCGCGAGCAGCTCCAGCAACTCCACCGTGCGCGCCGCGGACTTCACCTCGCGGACGCCTGCTGTCTCGGACATGTGCAGATCGTACGGGGCGGGGCCGCGGGTGCCGTTGACGAGGAGATGTTCGCATATCTAGTCTCTGTCTTCATACGTAGATAACATCCAGGTGGGGAGACGGGTTCGATGGGCGGACGGCCGGAGAGCGTGGTGCGCAGGCTGCGGGACGGGATGGCGGGCGGGGTGCTGTCGTTCCCGCTCACCTCCTTCCACCCCGACGGGTCACTCGACGTCGAGGGGTTCAGGACGTACGTCGCCGGTCAGCTGGCCGCCGGGCCCGGGGCCCTCTTCCCGGCCTGCGGCACCGGGGAGTTCTTCTCGCTGGCCGAGGACGAGTACCGGCAGGTCGTGGCCGTGGCGGTGGAGGAGGCCGGCGGGCGGGCGCCGGTGGTCGCGGGCGTGGGGTACGGCTGGGCGCAGGCCGCCCGGTTCGCGCGCGTCGCCGAGGAGGCGGGCGCCGACGCCCTGCTCGTGCTGCCGCACTACCTCGTCGCGGCCCCGCAGGACGGACTGGTCGCGCAGCTGGAACAGCTCGCGGCCCGCACCTCGCTGCCGCTCATCGCCTACCAGCGCGGTCAGGTCGCCTACACGGCCGCCTCGTTGACACGGATCGCCCGGATCCCCGGCGTCGTCGGGCTCAAGGACGGGCACAGCGACCTCGACCGGCTCCAGCGGCTCACCCTCGCCGCCCCCGACGGCTTCCTCTTCTTCAACGGCGCCGCCACCGCCGAGATCCAGGCCCGCGCCTACGCCACCGTCGGCGTCCCCGCCTACTCCTCCGCCGTGCACGCCTTCGCCCCGGAGATCGCCGACGCGTTCTTCGCCGCCCTGCGCGGCGCCGACCACGGCGCGGTCGACAAGCTGCTGCGCGACTTCTACGTGCCGCTCGTCGAACTCCGCGACCGCGTCCCCGGGTACGCCGTGTCCCTCGTCAAGGCGGCGGCCCGGCTGCGCGGCCGCCCCGTGGGACCGGTGCGCGCCCCGCTCACCGACCCCTCGCCCGCGGACCTCGCCGACCTGAAGACCCTGCTCGCCGCCGGACTCGACCTCGTAGGAGCGTCCCTGTGAACCTCACGATCACCGACGTCCGCCTGACGCCGATCCTGGTCGCCGACCCACCGCTGCTGAACACGCAGGGCGTCCACCAGCCGTACACGCCCCGCCTGATCGTGGAGGTGGAGACAGCCGACGGGGTGGTCGGCGTCGGCGAGACCTACGGCGACACCAAGTACCTCGAACTGGCCCGGCCGTTCGCCGAACGGCTGCGGGGACGGCAGGTCGGCGACCTGAACGGGCTGTTCACCGTCGCCGACGAGGTCGCCGTGGACACGGCCCGGGTCTCCGCGCAGGTCGACGTCGGCGGGCTGCGGGGCGTGCAGACCGCCGACAAACTGCGGCTGTCCGTGGTCTCCGGCTTCGAGGTGGCCTGCCTGGACGCCCTCGGCAAGGCGCTCGGACTGCCCGTGCACGCGCTGCTCGGCGGCAAGGTGCGCGATTCGGTCGAGTACAGCGCGTACCTGTTCTACAAGTGGGCCGCGCATCCCGAGGGGGTGCCCGCCGAGACCGACGACTGGGGCGCCGCGCTCGACCCGGCCGGGGTGGTGGCACAGGCCCGCAGCTTCACCGAGCGCTACGGCTTCACCTCCTTCAAGCTCAAGGGCGGGGTCTTCCCGCCCGACGAGGAGATCGCGGCCGTACGGGCGCTCGCCGAGGCGTTCCCCGGCCACCCGCTGCGCCTCGACCCCAACGGCGCCTGGTCGGTGGAGACCTCGCTGAAGGTCGCGAAGGAACTCGGGGACGTCCTCGAGTACCTGGAGGACCCGGCGCTCGGCACCCCGGCGATGGCCGAGGTGGCCGCGGGCACGGACATCCCGCTCGCCACCAACATGTGCGTGACCACCTTCGGGGAGATCCAGGAGGCGTTCATCAAGGGCGCCGTCCAGGTCGTCCTCTCCGACCACCACTACTGGGGCGGGCTGCGCAACACCCAGCACCTCGCCGCCGTCTGCCGGACCTTCGGCGTCGGCGTCTCCATGCACTCCAACACCCACCTCGGGATCAGCCTCGCCGCGATGACCCACGTGGCCGCGACCGTCCCCGACCTCCACCACGCCTGCGACTCCCACTACCCCTGGCAGACCGAGGACGTCCTCACCGAACGGCTCACCTTCGACGCCGGCCGGGTCACCGTCCCCGACGCGCCCGGTCTGGGCGTCGAACTCGACCACGAGAAGCTACGACGGCTGCACCGGCGCTGGCTCGACGACGACGGGACGCTCCGCGACCGCGACGACGCGGCGGCGATGCGGGTGGCCGAACCCGGGTGGACGACACCGGCCGTGCCCCGCTGGTAGCGGCGCGCGCGGTGCCCGTCCGGGCGGTCGTACGACGCAAGCGGCCGCCGCTCCCGTGCCATGGTGCACACTGGCCGGATCCGCACCACGTCAGGGAGCGCACCGTGACCGCGTCCAACGCGTTCGCCGGAGAGGAACCGGAGTACCTCGACGACGACAGGGGAGCAACGACACCGCACTGCGCCGCGCAGGTCGACCCGCTGGCCGGGCTGCGCGCGCCGGGCGATCCGCCCTGGGACGTCTACCTCACCGGCACCGTCTTCCTCGACATCATCTTCACCGGCCTCGACTCCGCCCCCGTCCGGGGCACCGAGTCCTGGGCGCGGGGCATGGGCTCCAGCCCCGGCGGCATCGCCAACATGGCCACCGCCCTCGCCCGCCTCGGCCTGAGGACGTCCCTCGCTGCGGCCTTCGGCGACGACCACTACGGCGAGTACTGCTGGGACACGCTCGCGCGGGGCGAGGGCATCGACCTCTCCCCGTCCCGCACCGTGCCCGGCTGGCACTCGCCGGTGACCGTCTCCATGGCGTACGAGGGGGAGCGGACCATGGTCTCGCACGGGCACGAACCGCCCGCCGACACCCTGTTCCGCCAGCAGAACGCGCCCGGCCACCCCGCGCACGCGCGCGCCGCGGTGGCCTCCCTCACGCCCGGCAAACGCAACCCGTGGATCGCCCGCGCCGCCGCCGAGGGCACCCTGATCTTCGGTGACGTCGGCTGGGACGACACCGGGGCCTGGGATCTGGCGAACCTCGCCGACCTGGAGTACTGCGAGGCGTTCCTGCCCAACGCGGAGGAGGCCAGGCGGTACACCGGCGCCGACTGCCCGCGCGCCGCCGCGCACGCCCTCGCCGAGCACGTGCCGCTCGCGGTCGTCACCCTCGGCGGGGAGGGGGCCTACGCGGTCGACGGGCGGACCGGCGAGTCCGCCGAGGTCCCCGCGATCGCCGTGGAGGCCCTCGACCCGACGGGCGCGGGCGACGTCTTCGTCGCCGGGTTCGTCACCGGCACGCTCGCGAACTGGCCGCTCGCGGACCGCCTCGCCTTCGCGGGGCTCACGGCGGCGCTGTCCGTCCAGGAGTTCGGCGGCTCGCTGTCGGCGCCGGGCTGGTCGGAGATCGGGGCGTGGTGGCGGGAGGTCCAGTCGGTGGCGGGCCAGGACCCGGCGGCGCTGCGCCGCTACGCGTTCCTGGAGGGCCTGGTGCCGGACGAGGACCAGGTGAGGCCCTGGCCCCTGCGCAGAGCGGTACCGACGATCGGGTTCGGCGGGACGGGGTGAGCGGGGCGGGGTGCGGGTGCGGGTGAGTGGGGCGGGGCGGCAAGTGCGGGGGAGTGGGGGCTGGGGACGGGGTTTCGCCTACCGGCGCGAGCAGGGTGCCTCCCCCAGCCTTCGGCCGGGGGGACCCCCAGAGCCCACCCGTGCCGCCCCAGCGGCACGACTGCCCGCGGCTATCGAGACACGGCTGGGCAGCGCGCCCCTAGGGGCGCGGGGAACTGCGCGAGCGGCCCCCACCGGCCCGCAGCCGAGTGACGACCGCACCGCCCCCGCCTACTCCCCCCGCACCCTGGAAACCTGCTCCCGCACCAGTTCCCGGACCCCCTCCGACACCCCCGACAGCTCCCCGGCGAACAGTTCCTCCACCCCGTCTCCGTCGGCCCCGGCACTCCCCCCGCTCACGTCGTATCCCTCGCGCACCGCCACCCGCAGCACCCCCTCCGTGTCCACCCCCGCGGCGACAATCGTCGGAACCTCTCCCCCCGCCGGGTCGGCGACCTTGACGTAGGCGCCCCGCACCGGCTCCCGCCAGCGCAGCGCCAGCAGCACCGGCGACTTCGCCACCACCTCCGCCAGCTCCACCTCGTCCACCCCGTCCGCGGTGAGCACGTCGGCCCGCGCGTCCAGCACCATCGCCGCCGGCAGCAGGTCCCGCAGACTGGACCCGGCGATGTTCCCGCCCACCGTCGCCGCCCGGCGCACCGCCCCCGTGCCGACGCCCTTCGCCGCCAGCCGCAGCACCTCCGGCACCCGGTCGTCCACCTGGCCCAGCAGCACCGCGCCGCCCAGCACCCGGTCCCCGACCGCCGTCGCCTCCGGCACCTTCCGCAGGGACACCGCCAGGGCCGGGAAGCCGTCCCGCAGCCACGCGGCCCACACGAGGGTCGCGCCGCCGACCGGTATCGCCCCCTCCGCCAGGCACTCCCGGGCCTCGGACACCGACGTGGGCAGACGCAGCTGCACGGCTCCCTGCTTTCTGAAGGACGCGGAAGGATGCGGAAGGATGCGGAAGGACGCGGAAGAACAACCGGCGCATGCCGGAGGACTCTGTAAGGACATACGGACGACCGTTCGGATTCTGCCCTGGCCCACCGGAGCGCATGCAGGGCTCACCGCGGCAACGGGGGCGCCCTTCCCGGTGAAAAGGCCTACGGCGTTGTCCGTCCCGCGTCGTAGGCTTGATACCGCGAGGCCGCCCTCAGCTACGCGGCCGTGATGAGGAGGAACCGCAGGCCTTAAGCGCCGGCCCATGACTCAGACACCCACAGCTCACACCTCCGCGCAGCAGCAGGCCCGAGCTCAGTTCGAGGTTCCCGCCCAGCACCCGATGGTCACCGTGCTGGGATCCGGCGACTCCCTGCTGCGCGTGATCGAGAAGGCCTTCCCGGCGGCCGACATACACGTCCGGGGCAATGAGATCAGTGCGGTCGGCGAGGCGCACGAAGTCGCCCTCGTCCAGCGCCTGTTCGACGAGATGATGCTGGTGCTCCGCACCGGGCAGCCGATGACGGAGGACGCAGTGGAACGCTCGATCGCCATGCTGCGGGCGAGTGAGAACGGGGAGGGCGCGGAGGAGACCCCGGCCCAGGTTCTGACCCAGAACATCCTGTCCTCGCGCGGCCGCACCATCCGCCCCAAGACCCTCAACCAGAAGCGGTACGTCGACGCGATCGACAAGCACACGATCGTCTTCGGCATCGGCCCCGCCGGTACCGGCAAGACGTACCTGGCCATGGCGAAGGCGGTGCAGGCCCTGCAGTCCAAGCAGGTCAACCGCATCATCCTGACCCGGCCCGCGGTCGAGGCGGGCGAGCGGCTCGGCTTCCTGCCGGGCACGCTCTACGAGAAGATCGACCCGTACCTGCGCCCCCTGTACGACGCGCTGCACGACATGCTCGACCCGGACTCGATCCCGAAGCTGATGGCTTCCGGGACAATCGAGGTCGCGCCACTGGCGTACATGCGGGGCCGGGCACAGCCGCTCTTCACGAACGTCCTGACACCGGACGGCTGGCGCCCCATCGGAGACCTTCAGGTCGGTGACCTCGTCATCGGATCGAACGGTGAGCCGACTCCGGTTCTAGGGGTCTACCCACAGGGCGAGAAGGACGTCTACCGCGTCACCGCCCAGGACGGCTCCTGGACTCTGTGCTGCGGTGAGCACCTGTGGACGGTCCGCACGGCGTCGGACAGGCGCCGCGACAAGGGGTGGCGGGTCCTGGAGACCCGGGAGATGATCGGCAGCCTTCGGGCGGGGCACGCCCGCCGGTACGAGCTGCCGATGCTCACGGCGCCGGTCTGCTTCCCGGAGCAGGAGGTCCCCATGGACCCGTACGCGCTGGGTCTGCTGCTCGGCGACGGCTGCCTGACCGGCTCCACCACGCCGTCCTTCGCGACCGAAGACCCCGAGCTGGCCGTGGCGCTGGAGTCGGCGCTGCCGGGAGTGGCGGTCCGGCACAAGGGCGGGCCCGACTACGTGCTCAACCGGATCAAGTCGCCCGGGGGCGTCGTCACGCTGGAGAATCCGGTCGTGACGGTCCTGCGTGGGCTCGACCTGCTGCGTACTCGTTCGCACACCAAGTTCGTTCCGGACGCCTACTTGTACAACTCCGCCGAGGTACGGCTGGCCGTCCTTCAAGGACTCCTGGACTCGGACGGCGGTCCCGTCACGCAGAAGGACCGGACCTGCCGCATCCAGTACACGACGACATCGATCATGCTCCGTGACGATGTAACCGCACTCGTGCAGTCGCTGGGCGGTATCGCGTACACGCGCCGGAGGTCCGCCGAGGGCCGTAAGCCGGGTCTGGCGAACGGGCGCGAAGTCTGTCACCGCCGTGACGCCCACATCGTGGACATCCGTCTTCCCGAAGGCATCGAACCCTTCCGTCTTGCCCGCAAGCGCGACAAGTACCAGGCGGCAGGCGGCGGCGGACGGCCGATGCGGTTCATCGACGCCATCGAACCCGCAGGCCGGGAGGAGACCGTCTGCATCCAGGTGGCGGCCGAGGACTCGCTTTACGTCACGCAGGACTACCTGCTGACGCACAACACCCTCAACGACGCCTTCATCATTCTCGACGAGGCCCAGAACACCTCGCCCGAGCAGATGAAGATGTTCCTCACCCGGCTCGGCTTCGACTCGAAGATCGTGATCACGGGTGACGTCACCCAGGTCGACCTGCCGAACGGGACCAAGTCCGGTCTGCGCCAGGTGCAGGACATCCTGGAGGGGCTGGAGGACGTCCACTTCTCCCGCCTCACGTCCCACGATGTCGTACGGCACAAGCTGGTGGGCCGTATCGTCGACGCGTACGAGAAGTACGACAGCAAGCACGGCACGGAGAACGGCGCGCACCAGGGCGGCCGCTCGAAGTCCGGGCACAAGGGGAAGTAGACAAGCACCGCGCCATGTCGATCGACGTCAACAACGAGTCCGGAACCGAGGTCGACGAGCAGGCGATCCTCGACATCGCCCGCTACGCACTCGCACGGATGCGCATCCACCCGCTCTCCGAGCTCTCGGTGATCGTCGTGGACGCCGACGCCATGGAGCAGCTGCACATCCAGTGGATGGACCTGCCGGGTCCGACCGACGTGATGTCGTTCCCGATGGACGAGCTGCGGCCGCCGTCGAAGGACGACGACGAGCCGCCGCAGGGGCTGCTCGGCGACATCGTGCTCTGCCCGGAGGTCGCCGCCAAGCAGGGGGCCGAGGCCGACACGCAGCACTCCATGGACGAGGAGCTCCAGCTGCTCACCGTCCACGGGGTGCTGCACCTGCTGGGCTACGACCACGAGGAGCCCGACGAGAAGGCCGAGATGTTCGGTCTTCAGGCGGCCATCGTGGACGGCTGGCGCGCGGAGCAGGGCCTGACCGGCCCGTCCCCGGCGCCGACCGTCTCCTGACCGGGGGCCGGGTCGTATCCGTATGAGTCCGCAGATCGTCCTCGGCGCGATCGCGCTGGTCGTCGTCGCGTGGCTGGCCGCCTGCGCGGAGGCCGGCATCGCCCGCGTCTCCAGCTTCCGCGCCGAGGAGGCGGTGAAGTCCGGGCGGCGCGGCAGCGCCAGGCTCGCCCAGGTCGCCGCCGACCCCACCCGCTACCTCAACGTGGCCCTGCTGGTCCGGGTGGCCTGCGAGATGGCGGCGGCGGCGCTGGTCACCTACGCCTGCCTCCAGGAGATCCCCGCCACCTGGCAGGCGCTGCTCGCCGCGATCGGCGTGATGGTCCTGGTGTCGTACGTCGCCGTCGGCGTCTCGCCGCGCACCATCGGCCGCCAGCACCCGCTGAACACGGCCACGGCCGCCGCGTACGTGCTGCTGCCGCTGGCCAGGATCATGGGCCCGGTCCCGTATCTCCTCATCCTCCTCGGCAACGCGCTCACTCCCGGCAAGGGGTTTCGGCGCGGCCCGTTCGCCTCCGAGGCCGAACTGCGGGCGCTGGTCGATCTCGCCGAGAAGGAGTCGCTGATCGAGGACGAGGAGCGCCGGATGGTGCACTCGGTCTTCGAACTGGGCGACACCCTGGTGCGGGAGGTCATGGTGCCGCGCACCGACCTCGTCGTCATCGAGCGGTACAAGACCATCCGGCAGGCCCTCACCCTCGCCCTCAGGTCCGGCTTCTCGCGGATTCCGGTCACCGGGGAGAGCGAGGACGACATCGTCGGGATGGTGTACCTGAAGGACCTGGTCCGCAAGACGCACATCAGCCGGGACGCCGAGTCCGACCTGGTCTCCACCGCCATGCGGCCCGCGTTCTTCGTGCCCGACACCAAGAACGCCGGCGACCTGCTGCGCGAGATGCAGAAGGAACGCAACCACGTCGCCGTCGTCATCGACGAGTACGGCGGCACGGCGGGGATCGTCACCATCGAGGACATCCTGGAGGAGATCGTCGGCGAGATCACCGACGAGTACGACCGTGAGCTCCCGCCCGTCACCGACCTCGGCGACGACCGCTACCGGGTCACCGCCCGTCTCGACATCACCGACCTCGGTGAGCTGTACGGCCTCGACGAGTACGACGACGAGGACGTGGAGACCGTCGGCGGGCTGCTCGCCAAGGCGCTCGGCCGGGTGCCCATCGCCGGTGCCTCCGCCCTGGTCGAACTCCCCGACGGACGCAAGCTGGCGCTGACCGCCGAGTCGGCCGCCGGCCGCCGGAACAAGATCGTGACGGTGCTGGTGGAGCCGGTGCCGGCCGCCGACGACCCGGAGGGGGACGCGGCCGAGTGACCCCGGACCAGCTGCGCGCCCACTGCCTGTCCTTCAACGCGGCCGAGGAGGACTTCCCCTTCAGCCCGGACGTCTCCGTGTTCAAGGTGCTCGGCAAGATGTTCGCGCTGAGCTGGATCGACGCGAAACCCCTCAAGGTCAACCTCAAGTGCGACCCCGAGGACGCGGTACGGCTGCGCGCCGACCACGCGGGACTGATCACCCCGGGCTACCACATGAACAAACGGCACTGGAACACCGTGACCGTGGACGGCGGGCTCCCCGACCGGCTGGTGAGAGAGCTGATCGAGGACTCGTACGACCTCGTCGTGGCCGGGCTGCCGAGGGCCGAACGGCTGCGTCTCGACCGGCCGTGAGACCGGGTCGGTCCGGGGCGGTCCGGGTTGACCGGGTCAAGCGTGGGGTTCGTATGCTCGGGGCATGACCGACAGCAACGCGCTTGACCCCGAGGACCGCAAGATCGTCACCCTGGCCCGCTCGGCCCGCGCCCGCAACGGGGTGCCGGAGGGGGCGGCGGTACGGGACACCACGGGCCGTACGTATGTGGCGGGGACCGTGGAGCTGCCCTCGCTGAAGCTGAGCGCGCTGCGGACGGCGGTGGCGATGGCGGTGGCGTCGGGGGCGGAGTCGCTGGAGGCGGCGGCGGTCGTCTCCGGGGGCGAGGAGGTCGACGCGGAGGACCTGGCCGCGGTGCGGGATCTCGGGGGGCCGGGGACGCCGGTGCTGCTGGCGGGGGCCGACGGGGAGGTTCGGCTCACTGTCCCCGCCTAGTCCTTGTCCCACCCGCCCACCCGCCCACCCGCCCACCCGACTCGGTCCGCCGAGCAGCGAGCTCTCGGCTGACTCCGTCGGGGGAAGGGCGGGACTTCGTTGACTCCGGTGGGTGAGGGTGTGTGGGGTGGGTGCGGCGCCGTCGTGGTCGCCCGCGCAGTTCCTCCCCCAGCCTTCGGCCGGGGGGACCCCAGCGCCCCTTGAGGTGGGACCAGTCAGCCCCCGTAAGGGGCGCGGGGAACTGCGCGACCAGCCCCCACCCACCCGCAGCCGCGCCATCACCGCGACCACCCCTCCGCAACGGCGCCCTTCAGCTACCCCTGCGGAAAGGTAGGCCGGAATTCAACCTTGTCGGTCCCGGGCTCCGGGGCATCAATGGGGACCGTACGTTCCGACGGACCGTCAGATCCGGACGGGGCGTCGGACAGGACCTCCCGCGGTGTGCCCGCATCCACCCGAATCGGGGGGCGTCACCATCCCCACATGGCATTCCCATGCACCGTGCAACGGGAAGGGAGCACTGCCCCATGAAGCGAATCACCACAGGTGCGGCACTCGCGGCGGGAGCACTCGCCGCCACGGCACTGGCGTTCGCGCCCTCGGCCGCCGCCGTCACCCCGACCACCGCGACCGTCACCGCCAGCTGCGGCCTCTTCGGCGGCGGCACGGCCACCCTCACCGCGACCCAGACCGGCACCGCGGCCACCCTCACGCTCACCTCCAGCGCGATCACCACCCCGCTCGCCCTGTCGGCGAACTCCATCGCCTCCACGCTCACGATGTCCAACTCCACCGGCGCCAACCGGGTCTTCAGCGGCACCGTGAACCCGGCCATGGCCGCCGGCTCCCCGGTCACCGTCGGCCCGCTGCCGGGCACCGTGGCCCCCGGTGACAGCCTGGACTTCCACGGCGGCTCGCTGAAGATGGTCATCTTCGGCATCACCGTCACCTGTACGTCCAGCGCCGCCCAGTCCCCGGGCCCGTTCGTCTTCTGAACCGTGTGACGGGTCCGTTCCGGATGCCGCAGATGCTGATGAACCGTCAGTTTTCTGCGGCATCTCCATTGACTTCTCACGCGCCCTCCACATCAATGGCCCCCTGTCGGCGCAGAGGAGCCGCTGCGCCCGCAACCCTCAGGAGGGGGCAAAGATGGGTTCACCCCCAGGATCACGAAGATCCCGACGGTGGCGCTGGATCTCACTGTTCGGGGCGACCGCGCTCGCGGTCACGGCGGGTGGCGCGCTGGCCTGCCCGGCCGGTGCCGCCGGGACGAACGTCGACTTCGCCACGCACTGCATCCCGCCCGCCGTCGCGGGCCTCCCGCCGATCGACGGCACCACCACCGCCAACGTCTCGGTGGACAACACCACGCCGAAGGTCGGCGACACGGTCACCGTGACCTACACCGTGGTCACGCCCGCCGCCAACAACCCCACCGCCCTCGCCCTGCCGGCCGACATCATGACCCCGACCGGGAAGGTGACCCTGGGCGGCGCGCAGACGGGTGACGTGACGGTGACCGGGCCGAAGAAGAACGACCCGGTGCCCGGCTACGGGACCTTCCCGTCGTTCTCGATGACCGGCACGTTCACCGTGACCTCGCCGGGTGCCATCACGCTCTCGCCCGGCGACTACAACATCCACACCAGCTACATCCTGGAGCTGGACACCCCGTGCACGGTCACCAACCCGCCCGCCCCGGTGTCCCAGACGGTCACGGCGACCTCCTCCACCCCGGTCAACAACCGTGCCATCACCCTTGGTTCGGCCTCCGGGAACCCCGGTGACAGCGTGACCGTCAGCGGGCGGAACTTCACCCCGGGCGCCACCGTGACGCTCGCCGGGCGGTCCGGCGCCGGCCAGACCGCGGACACGGCGACCGCCACCGCGGGCAGCGACGGCGGCTTCAGCGCTCCCCTCGTCGTCAACGACAAGACGACGACCGGGATCGTGGCGTACGAGGGCAGTGCGTGGAGCGACGCCCTGGGGGCCGGACCGGCCGCCTACGTCGTGAAGGACACCACCCCCGTGCCGCCCGGCAGCCAGAAACTGACCACCACCGTCAAGGCGGGCACGCTGTCCATGTCCCAGGCCGGGGACTCCGTCGCGCTGTCGGCGGTCGACTTCGGTCAGGGCGGAGCGTCCACGGGCGCGCTGCAGACCGTCACCGTCAAGGACTTCCGCGGCGGGCCGGCCGGCTGGTCGCTCACCGGAAAGGTCACCGACTTCACCGGTCCCGGCGCCAAGATCGACGCGGGCAGGCTCAGCTGGACGCCCGCCTGCGCGACCAAGGCGGGCAGCCCCAGCACCTGCGCGGCCGGTTCGGCGGGCACCGTCGGCAGTTCCGGAGCGACCCTCGCGTCGGCCCCGGACGGCACCCTCACCGGCGGACAGTTCACGGTCGACGCCGGACTCTCCCTGGACGTACCGGCGTTCACGCCCCCGGGGTCGTACTCCGGGATCCTCACCCTGACGCTCACCTGAGCCGACTCCACCCCGTGGTGGCCGGACGCGCACCCGGCCGGCCGCCACCCGACCGCGCACAGCCGTCCTCGACCGCTTCCGACCGGGGGTCCGCACCCATGCGTCGTCGCGCCCAGCCGTATGTCCTCCTCCTGAGCCTGCTCCTCGGCGCCCTGATCACGGCGCCTGACGCGCGCGCCGCCGACAACGGCAGCTGGTCCGTCTACCCGGTCGCCTCGAAGATCGCCGCGCGGCCCTACTTCTACCTCTCCCTCGATCCGGGGCAGACCCTCACCGACAAGGTCGCCGTCGCCAACAAGACCGGCAGGCCGCTGACCTTCCGGCTGTACGCGGCCGACGCCTACAACACCGCCCGCGACGGTGGCTTCGCCGTCCGGACGGCGACCGAGCGGATGCGGGGGGTGGGGGCCTGGGCGAAGCTCTCCAAGGCCCGGGTCACCGTGCCCCCGCACCGGACGGTGACGGTGCCCTTCACGCTGCGGGTGCCGCAGGGTGCCGAACCCGGTGACCATCCGGGAGCGATCGTGGCCCTGGACGAGCACGTCGACCCCGGCGCGGGCACCCTGGCGCTCGGCGTGCGGCGGGCCGTCGGCGCCCGGGTCTACCTGCGGGTGAGCGGCCCGACGCTGCCCGCCGTCGCCGTCGAGAACGTGCACGTCAGCCATCACCAGCCGCTCGTCCCCGGCCTCGGCGACAGCACCGCCACCATCACCTACACCCTGCACAACACCGGCAACGTCACCCTGAACCCGAAGGTCCGGCTGCGTGCGCAGGGGCTGTTCGGCCGTACGCTGCTCAGCCGCACCCTCACCGGCATCCCCTCCGAACTGCTGCCGGGGGAACAGGTCCGGCTCACCGCCCACTGGCGGAACGCACCCCAGCTCGACCGGGGCGACGTGACGCTGACGGCCAGCGCGACCGGCACCAGGGAGTCGGCGAGCGCCTCGTTCCTCGCCCTGCCGTGGCTGGTGCTGGCGCTGGTCTTCGTCGCCGGGGTGGCGGGCGGCGCGCTGTTCGCCCGGCTGCGCCGGGGCCGCGGCCTGCCGTCGCCCGCCCGGTACCTCAGAGCGCGTCGGGGCCGCGTTCGCCCGTCCGCACCCGTACGACGGTCTCCACCGGCAGCGCCCACACCTTCCCGTCCCCGATCTTCCCCGTCTGCGCGGCCCTGACGACCGCCTCGATGACCGGCTCGGCGTCGGCGTCCTCCACGACCACCTCGATACGGACCTTGGGCACCAGGTCAACCCGGTACTCGGCGCCGCGGTACACCTCGGTGTGGCCGCGCTGCCGGCCGTACCCGCTGGCCTCGGTCACGGTCAGCCCGTGCACCCCGAGCTCCTGGAGCGCGGTCTTCACCGCGTCGAGGCGGTAGGGCTTGACGATCGCGGTGATGAGCTTCATGACTGGGTCTTGACCTTCTGGGCGGCGGGGAGGACGGAGTGCGCGACCGGGGCGCCATGGCCCAGGACCCCGTGATCGTAAGCCGTCTCGGCGTGCACCGTAAGGTCGAGGCCGGTGTGCTCCTGCTCCTCGCTGGCCCGGAAGCCCATCACCCTGTCGAGCAGCTTGCCGATGCCGTACGTCAGGGTGAAGGCGTACGCCGCGACGGCCGCGACCGCCACCGCCTGCCTGCCGAGCTGGGCGAGCCCGCCGCCGTACAGGAGGCCCTCGGTGCCGCCGGTCATCGCCTTCTCGGCGAACAGGCCGATGAGCAGGGTGCCGATGACCCCGCCGACCAGGTGCACGCCGACCACGTCGAGCGAGTCGTCGTAGTCCAGCTTGAACTTCCAGGAGACGGCGTACGAGCAGACCACGCCCGCGGCGAGGCCGACGACGAGCGCGCCGAGCAGGGAGACCGAACCGCAGGACGGGGTGATCGCGACCAGTCCCGCGACCGCGCCGGAGGCGGCGCCCAGGGTGGTGGGGTGGCCGTCGCGCTTCTGCTCGACGAAGAGCCAGCCCAGCAGGCCGGTGCAGCCGGCCGCCATGGTGTTGAGGAAGACGGCGGCGGCGAGACCGTTCGCGCCGAGCGCGCTGCCCGCGTTGAAGCCGAACCAGCCGAACCAGAGCAGACCGGCGCCCAGGACCACCATCGGCAGGTTGTGCGGGCGCATCGCGTCCTTCTTGAACCCGAGCCGCGGACCGAGGACCAGGCAGAGCGCGAGACCGGAGGCGCCCGAGGTGATCTCGACGGGCAGCCCGCCGGCGAAGTCCAGGGCGCCCAGGTCGTGCAGGATCCAGCCACCCGGACCCCACACCCAGTGCGCGACCGGAACGTATACGAGCACCGTCCACACCGGCACGAACACCAGCCACGCCCCGAACTTCGCCCGGTCCGCGACCGCGCCGCTGACCAGCGCGGCCGTGACGATCGCGAAGGTGAGCTGGAAGGTGGCGAAGAGGAGGGTGGGGACGCTGCCCTGGACGCTGGCCGGCCCGATACCGCTCATGCCCGCGTGCTCCAGGCCGCCGACCAGACCCGCCCAGGCGTCGTCCCCGAAGGCCAGCGCGTAGCCGCCCGCCAGCCACACCACCGTGACCAGCGCGATCGACACGAAGCTCATCATCAGCATGTTGAGGACGCTCTTGGTGCGGACCATGCCGCCGTAGAACAGGGCCAGGCCCGGGGTCATCAGCAGCACCAGGGCGGTGGCGGCGAGCAGCCAGGCGGTGTCACCGGTGTCGGCATGCGCGGCGGCGAGGTACACGGGCGTCTCCAACGTCGTGGGGGCTCGTCAGAGGGTCACCGGTTTCCGTTTCCGGTCGCGTACGGCTGTGTTTCCGTGACGTTTCGTTGCGCCCGGGTTACCGAAAACTCACCGGTGCGGTGGGGTGTCGTGGATCAGGGAGAATGGGGGGCATGAGCGTTCGCAGCCAGTCAACCGAGCCGTCGGAATCGTCGGAGACCGTCCACCGGGCGGGCTTCGCCTGTTTCGTCGGGCGCCCCAACGCGGGCAAGTCCACCCTCACGAACGCTCTGGTCGGGCAGAAGGTGGCGATCACCGCGAACCAGCCGCAGACCACGCGGCACACGGTACGGGGGATCGTGCACCGGGAGGACGCCCAGCTGATCCTGGTCGACACCCCCGGCCTGCACAAACCGCGCACCCTGCTCGGCGAGCGGCTGAACGACGTGGTCCGCACCACCTGGGCCGAGGTCGACGTGATCGGCTTCTGCCTGCCGGCGAACGAGAAGATCGGTCCCGGTGACCGGTTCATCGCGAAGGAACTCGCGGGGATCCGGAAGACCCCCAAGGTCGCAGTCGTCACCAAGACCGACCTCGTCGACTCCAAGACCCTCGCCGAGCAGCTGATCGCGATCGACCAGCTCGGCAAGGAACTGGGCTTCGAGTGGGCGGAGATCGTCCCCGTGTCGGCGGTCGGCGACAAGCAGGTGGGCCTGCTGGCCGACCTGCTCGTGCCGCTGCTGCCCGAGGGTCCCGCCCTCTACCCCGAGGGCGACCTCACCGACGAACCGGAACAGGTCATGATCGCGGAGCTGATCCGCGAGGCCGCCCTCGAAGGCGTCCGCGACGAACTCCCGCACTCCATCGCCGTCGTCGTCGAGGAGATGCTGCCGCGCGAGGACCGCCCCGCCGACAAGCCCCTCCTGGACATCCACGCCAACCTGTTCATCGAGCGCCCCAGCCAGAAGGGCATCATCATCGGCCCCAAGGGCAAGCGCCTGAAGGAGGTCGGCATCAAGAGCCGCAAGCAGATCGAGGCCCTGCTCGGCACACCGGTCTTCCTCGACCTCCACGTGAAGGTCGCCAAGGACTGGCAGCGCGACCCCAAGCAGCTGCGCCGCCTGGGATTCTGAGGGCGGCCGCGACCGGGAGGTCCGGAGTCCGGGCGTTCACGACTCCCAGAACGGGGCGCCGACCCGGATGCGGATCTGCCGGTCCCGGTCCACATGCATGGCGACGGTCCCCGTCACGGTCTCCCCGACCTCGGGGAGCGGCACGGGCGGGGCCTCCGGGTCGTCGATGGTGCCGTCGGGGTTGTACGACAGCAGGTCGACGAAGCCGTTGACGCCCGGGGCGTCGTCCAGGTCGAGGAAGACCCCGAACGGAAAACGGTCCTTCACCTTCCCGCGCGCGGCGCCCCCACCGGGTATCGCCTCTTCGCTGCTTCCCACATTTCCTCGCCGCTCACTTGTGCCGCACCCTCGGATATCGATTCAGGTCTTCAACGCCCAGCGCGTCCAGTGACGTGGTCGCCGCTTGTGTGCTCCGGCGAAGGTACCCGGCGGGTCAGGTGCCGCTCGGGGTCATGTCCTGGAGGCCCAGCACCCGGAGCAGTTGCAGGCGTTCGTGCGACTCGGTGCCCGGGCGGGCCGTGTGGATGACGAGTTGCTGGTGGGTGTCGGCGTTGAGGAGGACCTCGCAGTCCAGTTCCAGGAGGCCGACGGTGGGGTGCAGGAAGCGTTTCGTGGCCGAGCGGCGTACCGCCACCTCGTGTGCGGCCCAGAGCCCGGCGAACTCCTCGCTGCCGGAGCGGAGTTCGGCGACCAGGGCGGCGGGGGCCGGGTCGGTGGGGCGGGCCGCGGCCACCGCGCGGAGGTTCGCGACGTGTTCGCGGGCTCGGGCCGGGCGGTCCTCCGGCGGGAAGAGGTCACGGGCGGCCGGGTCCAGGAAGTAGCGGCGGAGCAGGTTGCGTTCGCGCGGCGGCCGGGCCAGGACGTCGCCGCTCAGCGCCCGCGACAGCGCGTTCTGGGCCAGGACCTCGCCGCAGTCCGTCGCCACCAGCGCCGGGGTGTCGTGCAGCCGGTCCAGGACCAGGAGGAGGCCGGGGCCGACGTGGGTGCTCGCCGCCGTCCGGCGCGGGGGCTCCTCGCCGGCCAGGTGGAACAGGTGGTCCCGTTCGTCCTCGGTCAGGCGCAGCGCGCGGGCCAGTGCCGTCAGCATCTGGCGGGACGGCCGCGGGCCCCGGGACTGTTCGAGGCGGGCGTAGTAGTCGGCCGACATACCGGCCAGCGAGGCCACCTCCTCGCGGCGCAGCCCGGGAGTGCGCCGCCGGGCACCGGGTGCGAGGCCCACGTCGGAGGGGTCCAGGCGAGTACGGGCGCGGCGCAGGAAATCGGCGAGTTCGGGGCGGTTCACCCCTCCAGGGTGGCCCCGGGCGTCCGGCTTATCCAGGGACCGTCGATCCCCTGATCGGGAGGTCTCTCCCGGTCGTCGCCGGCGCGGCGCAGGGTGGTGGCACCCCAGAACGAAGGAGAAGGCCATGATCACTCTCGTCACCGGCGCCACCGGACAGGTCGGGCGGCGGCTCGTGCCCCGGTTGCTCGGACAGCGGCAGCCGGGCGAGCAGGTGCGGGTGCTCGTCCGGGACGCGGCCCGCGGGGAGCCGTTCGCGCGACGGGGCGCCGAGGTCGTCGCCGGGGATCTGCGGGACGCGGAGGCGCTGGGGAAGGCGGTGGCCGGGGCCGATGCCGTCGTGAACGTGGCGGCCGCCTTCCGGGGCGTTCCCGACGAGGAGGCCTGGGCGGTCAACCGGGACGCGGCCGTGGCGCTCGGACGGGCCGCCCTGGCCGCCGGGGTACGGCGGTTCGTGCAGGTCAGCACCGGGAACGTGTACGGGACCGGGCGCGGCCGCCCGCTGACCGAGGACGACGAGAGCCGGCCCGGCGGTGAGATGTGGGGCGCCTACGCCGAGTCCAAGATCAGCGCCGAGCGGGAACTGCTGGCGCTCGGCGGGGAGATGGAGGTACGCGTCGGACGGCTGCCCTTCGTCTACGGCGAAGGCGATCCCCACCTCGCGAACGTCATGCACTGGGCCGCGCGCTGGGCCCCCGCGCAGCGGCTCCAGATGGCCCACCACGCGGATGTCGCGCAGGGGCTGCTGCGGCTGCTGTACGCGCCCGCGGTGAACGGCCCGGTGTACAACATCGCCGACGACGCCCCGGTCACGACCGTGGAACTGCACCGGCTCAACGGCGTCGAGGTGCCCGACGGCCTGTACGGCCGCACCGACCCGGACCCCTGGTTCGGGATCATGTCGAACCAGCGGATCCGCCGGGACCTCGGCTTCCGGCCGATCTATCCCAGCGTCTGGACCGCCCGGGACGCCGGAGCCCTCTAGGACTCGCAACACGCCCTCTAGTCGACCCCGCGTATCCGCCCCACCAGCCCCGCTCCCGCCAGGCCGATCGCCGCCGACACCAGGTACAGCATCCGGTAGCCGCCCAGGTACGTCACGATCGGTGCGGCGAGGACGGGGGCCGCCACCTGGGGCAGGGCGTTGGCGACGTTGATGACGCCGAGGTCCTTGCCCCGGTCCAGGGCCTTCGGCAGGACGTCCGTCATCAGCGCGAAGTCCACCGAGGTGAACACCCCGAAGCCGATGCCGAGCAGGGCCGCCGCGACGATCGCGCCCGGCCAGGTCTCCCAGACCGCCAGCAGCGCGGTCGCCGCCGCCATCAGCATCCCGGACCAGACCACGAACGGCTTGCGCCGCCCCACCCGGTCCGACCAGACCCCGCCGACCACCACCGTCGCCATCAGCGTCAGCCCGTTCACCGCCGTCAGGACCAGCACCCCCTGTTCGGGGTCGTGGTGATGGAGCCGGTCCCGCAGGTAGTACAGGAGGTACAGCAGCACCAGCGCGTTGCTCAGGTTGATCAGGAAACGGGTCAGCCACGCCCACCCCAGGTCCGGATGGCGGCGCGGACTGAGCCAGAACCCCGCGAGGAAGCCCCGCCAGGACCAGGGCGGCCGGTCCGCCGGCCGCAGCCGCAGATCCGGGTGGCGCAGCACGTACGGCAGGACGCCCACCGCCGTGAACACCGCGCACGCCGCATAGCCCGCCCCGACGCCCCCGGCGGCCGTCGCCAGACCGGTGCCGCCGACCACCCCGAGGATCTGCGCGGCCCCCAGCCAGCCGCCCACCGAGCCCCGCTGGAGCCGCGGCACCCGGTCCGGCACCGCGGCCGTCACCGCCGCGAACGACGCGTTCAGCGTCAGCTGGACCAGGCACCAGCCCAGCGTCATCGTCCCCATGCCGCCGGCGCCCGCGAGGAGCAGCAGGGACAGCGCCCCGCCCGCCGTACCGGCGACGATCCACGGCGTGCGACGGCCCCACCGGGACGTCGTCCGGTCCGACAGCGCCCCGAACAAGGGGTTCGCCAGCAGGGAGACCACGGCGCCGGCGCCCGTCACCCACGCCAGCATCGTCTCCTTGGACATCCCGGAGCCGGGCGCGAAGTCCTTCGCCTGGGAGGCCAGCAGGATCTGCAGGGGGCCGTACCAGCCCACCCAGATCGCCCCGTTGGCGAGGCACAGCGCCCAGGTCCAGCCCCGGCCGACCCGGTCGGACGGCTCCGCCAGGGCGGCGGGCTCCCCGGCCGGGTCGCGGGTCGTCGTCATCTCTGCGCCCGCAGCGCGTCCCGGAACCAGCCGTACGACGCCTTCGGCGTCCGCGTCAGGGTCGCGTAGTCGACGTGGACCAGGCCGAAGCGGCGCTCGTACCCCTCCGCCCACTCGAAGTTGTCGAGCAGCGACCAGACGAAGTAGCCGCGCACGTCCACCCCGGCCTCGACGGCCCGGTGCAGCGCGCGGATGTGCCCGTCCAGGTAGGCGATGCGGTCCTGGTCGTCGAGGCCCTCGTACGAGCAGCCGTTCTCGGTGATGACGACCGGCGGGAGCCGGTCGCCGTAGCGGTCGCGGAAGCCGGTGAGGAGTTCGGTGAGGCCCTCCGGGACCACCGGCCAGCCGAAGTCCGTCACGGGTACGCCCTCGATGTCCTGCACGGAGAAGGGGAGTTCGGCGGGCAGGGTGAGACCGCCGAACTCGATCTCGGTGCCCTGCGGGGCGCCCACCTTCGTGGGGGCGTAGTAGTTGACGCCGTACCAGTCCAGCGGTTCGGCGATCACCAACAGGTCGGCCGCGACGTCGCCGGGCATCAGATCGCCCATGCCGTCGGGGTACTCGCCGAGCAGGACCGGCTCGGCGAACAGGCGGTTGAGGAGCAGGTCGTAGAAAGCGGCCGCCTCCAGGTCCGGCTGTTCCTGCGAGGCCGGCCAGGTCGGGCCGTGCGAGTTGGCGATGCCGATGTCGGTCGCACCGGCCGCGCGCAGCGCCCGCACGGCCAGGCCGTGGGCGAGGAGCTGGTGGTGGGCGGCCGGGAGGGCGTCGAACATGAGCTGCTCGCCGGGGGCGTGGGCGCCGAGCGCGTGGCCGAACAGGGTGTGTTCGGCGGGTTCGTTGAGGGTGATCCACTTGTGCACCCGGTCGCCCAGCCGGTCCGCGACCGTCGCGACGTGGTCGGCGAAGCGGGCGGCGGTGTCCCGTTCCAGCCAGCCGCCCTTCTCCTGGAGAGCGGTCGGCAGGTCCCAGTGGAAGAGGGTGGGGACCGGCCGTACGCCCGCCGCGCACAGTGCGTCGACGAGCCGGTCGTAGAAGTCGAGTCCGCCCGTCGCGCGCACCCTCGGCCAGGAGACCGAGAAGCGGTACGCGTCCACGCCGAGGCCGGCCAGCAGTGCCACGTCCTCGGGGTACCGGTGCAGGTGGTCGCAGGCCACCGCCGCCGTCGAGCCGTCCTTGACGCGGCCCGGTTCCGCCTCGAAGACGTCCCACACGGACTGCTCGCGTTCGTCGGCCGCGCCCTCGATCTGGTGGGCCGAGGTCGACACGCCCCAGAGGAAGCCGTCAGGGAAACGGGGGAGAGGGAGGTGCGGACCGGCCGCTTCGTTCGCCATGGCGGGGATCATCCTTACCCCCGGTAACATAAGTCAACGCCCTGGCGTGAACCGGCCGCACCGAACGGCGGCTCCCGGACCGGACCTACCCGTCGGCGGACCTGCTCACGCCCCCTCCTTCAACACCCGTGAGATCAGTTCGCGTTGCCCGTCCGTCAGGGTCGGATCGGCCGCGTACACGGTCCGGCCGTCCACCGTGATCTCGTACGCGAACCCGTCCGGCACTCCCGGCGGCGGCGTGCCCCGGCCGGCCGCGAGCGCCTGCTCGGCCAGGGCCTGCCACTCCTGGGCGTCGGGCCTGTCGGAGGTCTCCACCTCGGCCCGGCGCTCGATACCCGCGAACCCGCCCGTACGCCTCACCTGAATACGCATGGGTCCCTGTGTAGTACGGATTCAGGCGGTCGGCACCCCCACCTGTGCCCAGGCGCCGAGCACCGCCTTGGTCTCCGCGCCCTCCTGGTAGCGGGCCTTGGCGGCGGCCACGGTGAGTTTCGCGAAGTCCGCGAAGTCGGCGTCCGTGGCGAGTGCGCCGCCGGTGAGGACGTCGTACCAGATCTGCCCGGCCTTCTCCCAGGCGTTGCTGCCGAGGGCGGTGGCGAGCAGGTAGAAGGCGTGGTTGGGGATGCCCGAGTTGATGTGCACGCCGCCGTTGTCCCGGCTGGTGCGCACGTAGTGCTGCATGGTCGCCGGCTGCGGGTCCTTGCCGAGGCGCGGGTCGTCGTACGCGGTGCCCGGGGCCTTCATCGAGCGCAGCGCCACCCCGTGCACGCCGGGCGCGAGCAGGCCCTCGCCGATCAGCCAGTCCGCCTGGTCGGCGGTCTGGCCGAGGGAGTACTGCTTGATGAGCGAGCCGAAGACGTCGGAGACCGACTCGTTGAGCGCGCCGGACTGGCCGTAGTACTCCAGGTTGGCGGTGTACTGGGTGACGCCGTGCGTGAGCTCGTGGCCGATGACGTCGACCGAGCTGGTGAAGTCGGTGAAGATCTGCCCGTCGCCGTCGCCGAACACCATCTGCTCGCCGTTCCAGAAGGCGTTGTCGTAGTCGACGTCGTAGTGGACGCTCGCGTTGAGCGGCAGGCCGTCGCCGTCGATGGAGTTCCGCTCGTACGCCTTCAGGTACAGGTCGAAGGTGGCGCCGAGGCCCGCGTAGGCGCGGTTGACGGTGGCGTCCGGGCCGGGCTCGGAGCCCTCCGCGCGGACCTCGGTGCCGGGCAGGTCGGTGCGGTGGCCGGCGTCGTAGACGGTGCGGTGGGGTTGCGCCGTGGTGGGCGCCGGGCCGACCGCGACCGCGGTGGTGCGGACGGCGGTCACGCGGCGGTGGGTGCGCTGGGCGGAGTCGTGCTGGAGGGTGCGCAGCGCGGGGTCGGCGAGCGCCGGGTCCTCGTGGGTGGCGAGGTGGTCGAGGATGTGCGGCGGCACGATCGTGCAGAAGACGGGCCTGTAGCCCCCGTTGGTCGTCATGCTCGGCACGATGGCACCGCGTTAGCTCTGTGTCACTAGGTGCAACCATGATTGGTGAAATATGGGGATGCTCTCGTCACGGGGTGGTTGCTCTGTGTTATGCGGTGCGGTGCGGCGCGGTGGGGGCTGGTCGCGCAGTTCCTCCCCCAGCCTTCGGCCGGGGGTACCCCCAGCGCCCCTGGCGGGGCGCCGGTAGTCCCGCATGCTGATACAGAACCGCTTGCTCCATGGGGCTCGGCTAGAGTGCTGTGCATCATGCGTTTCGGGCTGCTTCTTCTTAGCTGCCGCGGCGAGGGCCTGTAGTCCAGGTCGACTCCCTCCCCGCGGAGCTTCGTGTTGCGTCGTCGGCCGTCCTTCCGGACACCCACCAGGAGCCCCGCATCATGGCGAACCGCCAGCAGCCCACCACCATGCCGATCCACAAGTACGGCCGTTACGAGCAGGTCGACATCCCCGACCGCACCTGGCCCCAGCAGCGGATCACCGAAGCCCCCCGCTGGCTCTCCACGGACCTGCGCGACGGCAACCAGGCCCTGATCGACCCCATGTCGCCCGAGCGCAAGCGCCGGATGTTCGACCAGCTGGTCAAGATGGGCTACAAGGAGATCGAGGTCGGCTTCCCCGCCTCCGGTCAGACCGACTTCGACTTCGTGCGCTCGATCATCGAGGAAGAGGGCGCGATCCCGGACGACGTCACCATCTCCGTCCTGACCCAGGCCCGTGAGGACCTGATCGAGCGGACCGTGGAGTCGCTGAAGGGCGCCAAGCGGGCCACCGTGCACCTCTACAACGCCACCGCGCCGGTCTTCCGCCGGGTGGTGTTCCGCGGCTCCCGGGACGACATCAAGCAGATCGCGGTCGACGGCACCCGCAGGGTGATGGAGTACGCCGAGAAGCTGCTGGGCCCGGAGACGGAGTTCGGCTACCAGTACAGCCCGGAGATCTTCACCGACACCGAGCTGGACTTCGCGCTGGAGGTCTGCGAGGCGGTCATGGACGTCTGGCAGCCCGGCCCGGGCCGCGAGATCATCCTGAACCTGCCGGCCACCGTGGAGCGCTCGACGCCGTCCACGCACGCCGACCGCTTCGAGTGGATGGGCCGCAACCTGTCCCGCCGCGAGCACGTCTGCCTGTCGATCCACCCGCACAACGACCGCGGTACGGCCGTCGCCGCCGCCGAGCTGGCACTGATGGCCGGCGCCGACCGCGTCGAGGGCTGCCTGTTCGGGCAGGGCGAGCGCACCGGCAACGTCGACCTGGTCACCCTGGGCATGAACCTGTTCTCGCAGGGCGTCGACCCGCAGATCGACTTCTCCGACATCGACGAGATCCGTCGCGTGTGGGAGTACTGCAACCAGATGGAGGTCCACCCGCGCCACCCGTACGTGGGCGACCTGGTCTACACGTCCTTCTCCGGCTCCCACCAGGACGCCATCAAGAAGGGCTTCGACGCCATGGAGGCCGACGCGGCCGCGAAGGGCGTCACCGTCGACGACATCGAGTGGGCGGTGCCGTACCTGCCGATCGACCCGAAGGACGTCGGCCGCTCCTACGAGGCGGTCATCCGGGTCAACTCGCAGTCCGGCAAGGGCGGTATCGCGTACGTCCTGAAGAACGACCACAAGCTGGACCTGCCGCGCCGGATGCAGATCGAGTTCTCGAAGATCATCCAGGCCAAGACGGACGCCGAGGGCGGCGAGGTCACCGGCTCCGACATCTGGGCGGTCTTCCAGGACGAGTACCTGCCCAACCCGGAGAACCCCTGGGGCCGCGTCCAGGTGAGGACGGGCCAGTCGACCACCGACACGGACGGCGTGGACACCCTGACCGTGGAGGCCACCGTCGACGGCGAGGACACCGTCCTGACCGGCTCCGGCAACGGGCCGATCTCCGCGTTCTTCGACGCGCTGCAGAGCCTGGGCATCGACGTACGCCTGCTGGACTACCAGGAGCACACGATGAGCGAGGGAGCCTCCGCGCAGGCCGCCTCCTACATCGAGTGCGCGATCGACGGCAAGATCCTGTGGGGAATCGGCATCGACGCGAACACGACGCGTGCGTCGCTGAAGGCGGTCGTGTCCGCCGTCAACCGCGCGACGCGATAACCCCTCTGACCGGCGGTTCAGCGGCCCTGATCACCGCATACGGCGATCAGGGCCCGCTGTTTCTCGGCCATCCGGCCATGAAGATCACGGAAAGGTCTCGTCCGCGGTACTGACTCCGGCTCCTCCATGTGGCTAACATCACGCCAGCGGTGGCGATGTTGCCACGGCGTTACGGAGGTGCGACGTGCTGCCAGTACGGGGACGAGACGGCCGGGACGTCAGGCCTGCCCGCATCCTGGGCACCCGCACCGCGTGGACACCCGTCGGCGACGGCGAGTTCTTCTGCCCGGGCTGCGGAGGCGACCGCAACTACCAGCGGCTCACCGGCCGCCGCCGCTTCACCCTGCTCGGCGTGCCCGTGCTGCCCCGCGGCACCACCGGTCCGGTCGTGGAGTGCGCCGCCTGCCGCCGGCACTACGGCACCGACGTCCTCGACCACCCCACCACCTCCCGCTTCTCGGCGATGCTGCGCGACGCCGTGCACACCGTCGCGCTCGCCGTCCTCACCGCGGGCGGCACCTGCTCCCGTACGTCCCTGGAGGCGGCGGCGGTCGCGGTGCGCGCGGCCGGGTTCGAGGACGCCACCGAGGACCAGCTCGGCGCCCTCGTCGACGCCCTCGCGGCCGACACCGGCCGGGTCTTCGAGCAACCGGGCGGCGCGAGCCTCGCCATAGAGCTGCACGAGGCCCTCGACCCGCTCGCCCCCCACCTCGCCCCGGCGGGACGGGAGTCCCTGCTTCTGCAGGGCGCCCGGATCGCCCTCGCCGACGGCCCCTACACCCACCGCGAACGCGAGGTCCTCGGCACGGTCGGCGCGGCCCTGACCATCTGCGCCGACGACGTGACCCGGCTGCTGGCCGCCGCCCGCACCCCCTCGTGACCCGCGCGGGAAACTGACGGCATACCAAACCTGGTGACCCTTTTGGCCGTTGTGGGGTGCGATGTCGGTATGCAGGGGAAAAATGAAGGGGTGACCCAAGAGTCTCCTGTGATCCGCGTCAGCCGCATCGTCCTGGCCGGCTCCCTGCTCCTCGGGGCGTTCACGGTCCAGCCCAGGGCCTGGGCGGCCACCTGCGCGTCCTCCGTGCCCTACGTCTCCGGTGAGGGCGGCTACGCCCAGTACCGCATCCCGGCCGTCGTCCGCACCTGGCACGGCACCCTGCTCGCCTTCGCCGAGGGCCGGCACTCCACCACCGGCGACAGCGGTGACATCGATGTCGTCCTCAGGCGCTCCACCGACGGCGGCTGCACCTGGGACCCGCTCCGGGTGGTGGCCGACGGCAAGGGGAACACCCGCGGCAACCCCGCACCCGTCGTCGACCCGGCGAGCGGCGACGTGGTCCTGGTGACCTCCTACAACGACGGCTCGGTGAACGAGGACCAGATCATGCGCGGTCAGGTCGGCAAGGAGCAGAGCCGCCGGGTGTTCGTGCAGCGCAGCCGGGACGACGGCCGCCACTTCACCAGGCCGCACGAGGTCACCGCCCAGGTGAAACCGGCCGGCTGGCGCTGGTACGCGACGGGTCCGGGCCATGCCGTCGCCATCGCCCGGGGACCGCACCGGGGCCGCCTGGTCGTCGCCGCCGACCACTCCGCCGCGCCGCGCGCCGGCTCCCCCGACACCGGCCGGGAGTCCAAGTACTACGGCGGCCACGCGATCTACAGCGACGACCACGGCCGCAGCTGGCACCTGGGCTTCGTCGACGACTCCTACACCGGCCACGACAACGCCAACGAGACCACCGCCGCCGAACTGCCGGACGGCCGCCTCTACTTCAACGCCCGCGACCAGAACGGCTCCAGCCCCGGCAACCGGCTCGACGCCTGGTCCAGCGACGGGGCCGAGACCCTGGACGCCCGGTTCACCGTGCAGCCGACGCTCCGGCAGGTCCCCGTGGTCGAGGGCTCGGTGCTGCAACTGCCGGGAGCGGACGCCCCGTTGCTCTTCTCGGCGCCGTCGGTCCCGACGGCCCGCAAGGCCATGGCCCTGTGGGCCAGCACGGACGAGGGCATCACCTTCGAGAGGCTCACCACCCTCTCCGGCCTGAAGGCGGCCTACTCCGACCTGGTGCAGGTGGCCAAGGGCACGGTGGGGGTGCTCTACGAGACGGGCACGAGAACGGCGTACGACACCATCGAGTTCCGCCGGCTCAAGAGCCCCGGGTAGCCCCGGCCGGGCAACCGAATCGGGGCGCCCGGTGGTCTGGAGGGCGAGGGGGTGGCTGATGCAGGCCGAACTAGAGGCCCAGTTCCAGGAATTCGTCAGAGCGAGATGGACCCATCTGGTCCGGACCGCCTATCTGCTCACCGGCGATCCGCACCACGCGGAGGACCTCACGCAGACCGCGCTGGCGAAGGCGTACCGGTCGTGGCGCCGTGTCTCGCGGACCGACCGCCCGGAGGCCTACGTCCGCCGCATGCTGGTCAGCTGCAACAGCGACAGGTTCCGCAAGCGCCGGGTCACCGAGTCGCTGACCGCCGCGCCACCGGAGCGCGTGCAGTACGACGACGCGGTGTCCCGCGCCGACGAACGCGGCACACTGCTCGCCGCGCTGGCCCAGCTGCCGCCCAAGCAGCGGGCGGTGGTGGTGCTGCGGTACTGGGAGGACCTGTCCGAGGCGGAGGTCGCCGACGTGCTCGGCTGCTCCCCGGGCACCGTCAAGAGCCAGGCGTCCAAGGGCCTGGCCAAGTTGCGTACGATTCCGGGGCTCGCGCAGGCCATGAGCCACGCGGCGCCCGCGCAGGGAGGCACCAGGTGAGCGAAGAGACGCAGGGCGGGGGAGCGGAGCCGGACTTCGAGGAGCGGCTCCGGACGCTGCTGGCGGGGGACGCGGCGCAGGTGCGGCCGTCGCCGGTGCCGTACCCGGAGATCCGCCGGCGCGGTCTGGTGGAGCGGCGCCGCCGCATGGGCGTGACCGGGGCGGCGCTGGCGGCGCTGGCGGCGGTCCCGGTCGGCGCGTACGCGCTGGGCGGCGGCTCCACCGTGACGAGCCCCGCCGGTCCCGGTCCCACCGCGCTCGCCAGCGCGCACCCGGTCCCGACCGGCCCGGCGCCCTCCTCCCCGGCAGCCCCGTCGTCGACGCCCTCGGCGCCGGCGGCCACCCCGACGGCCCCGGCCCGCCCGGCGTCCGCGGCGCACCAGCTGCTGGACGGGATCACCTTCGAACAGGCGGCCGCCGGACTCGGCAAGTGCCTCGCCGACAACGAGGCGCACCGCACGCCCAAGGACCCGACCTACACCGACCTCGGCAGGCCCGGCGACTACCGGATCATCCTGGCGATGCGCAGCACCGGCGACTCCAACGCTCCCGGTGACGGCTACTTCGTGGTCGCGGTGCGCCAGAAGCCGGTGCCGGCCCGGCTCATCTGCACCGTCAAGGACGGCGCGGCCTCCGGCCTGAACACCAGCATCGGTGACCCCTTCGGGGACGCGAAGACGTCCGTGGTCCCGGACATCGACAGCGGCAAGCTGTACCAGCAGTCGATCATCGACAAGGGCCACTGGAAACTGCCGTTCCGCTGGGGGATCATCGGCGGCCGGCGCGCCTCGGTGAGCCGGATGACCGTCTCCTACGGCGACGCCGCGGGCCAGGTGGTCCTCGACCACGGCTGGTTCGTCGCCACCGGCACCCTGCACCAGCAGGTCACCAGGGCCCCGCACCTCAAGGGCTACGACGCGGCCGGCAAGCTCGTCTACGACTCCGACCAGGACGCCTCCTACGAGAAGACGCTGCCCTAGGTGTTCCGTGCGGGGAGCCCTACGGAGTGCCATTGGTCCCACCTCTGATGGTTTACGCCATTCGCGCGCTGTGCCTTGACCGCCCCTGAACCCCCTCTTATGGTCGCGCTAACCCAGGACGTCCGACGTCTCCTTCCCCCCACGCCGGAGGCACCGTGCGCGATCAGGCGACCCACGCCCGCAGGACGTTCCTGAGACACGCGGGCGCCCTGGGCGCCGCCGCCTCGCTGACCCCGCTGACGGCCTGCGGGCCCGAGTCCACCATCGACCTCGGCGGCGCGGGCTCCGACCGCACCCTGACCGCCGTCATCGGCTACGGCAACGACGGCAGCTGGGACCCCACCCAGACCGCCTCCGCGTTCGCGATGGCCGCCAACAACCACATCTACGAGGGCCTCGCCGACACCGACCCGATCACCCGCGCCCCCTACCCGGCGCTGGCGACCCGGCTGCCGGCCGACCCGGACGCCACCACCTGGCGGTTCACCCTGCGCCGGGGGGCCACCTTCCACGACGGGAGACCGGTCACCGCCGACGACGTCGTCTTCGTCTTCGACCGGATCCTCGACCCGGGCACCCCGACCCTCGTGCAGAACTTCTTCGCGAGCTGGCTGAAAGAGGCCCGCGAGGTCGACACCCGCACCGTCGACCTGGTGCTCCGCTTCCCCTTCCCGGACGGCGTCGCCCGCCTCACCCTCGCCAAGATCATGCCGAAGCACGTGTTCGCCCGGCCCGGCGCCTGGGACGACGCGATCAGGGGACTGGCGGTGGGCTCGGGACCGTACCGGCAGACCGGCCACCACCCGAAGTCGAACACCACCTTCGCCGCGTACGACCGCTACAACGGGCCCCGCAGGCCCGCCTTCCGGCGCATGAACTGGCTGACGATCGTCGACGCCGCCTCCCGCGTCGCCAGGATCTCCGGGGTGGACGCGGGCGCCCAGATCTCCGACAACATCCCCTACGCCACCATCCCCCGCCTCGAACAGGGCGGCCTCTCGGTCGGCGGCGGCGCCGGGATGAACAACCTGTTCCTGATGTTCAACACCCGGCACCCGCCCTTCGACGACGTCCGGGTCCGCCAGGCCCTGCACTACGCCATCGACAAACGGGAGATCGTCGAGGTCGCCCTCAAGGGCCACGGAAAGCCCGCGCGTTCCTTCCTGAACGAGGCCAACCCCAGCTACCGCAGGGCGAGGACGGTCTACGACCACGACCCCGAGAAGGCGAAGGCGCTCCTCGGGGCCGCCGGAGTCAGCGGGCTGCGCGTCGACCTCCTCGCCGTCAACGTGAGCTGGATCGTCGACTGCCTGCCCACCATCAAGTCGTCCTGGGACGCGATCGGCGTCCCCACGACCCTGACCCCGCAGGAGACCACGGCCGTGTTCACCAAGCTGGACCAGAAACAGGACTACCAGGTCGTCGCCGCCGTCTCGAACCCCAACCAGTTCGGCCTCGACGCCGACCTGATCATGCACTACAACTACGGCCCCGAGAACCTCTGGACGAACTACGCCCGCTGGGCCGGCCACCCGGTGGCGAAGCGGCTCTTCAAGGACATGGACGCGGCCACCCGCGAGGCGGACCCCGGGAAGAAGAAGGCGATGATCCAGGACTACCTCGACGTCGTCGCCGGACAGGCCGTCATCTACCCGGTCGTCCACAACGAGCTGATCACCGCCTGGGACCCGCACCGGCTCACCGGCATAAGGGCCCAGCCCTACCCCGGTATCAACGTCCTCACCGCCAAGTGGGCCTGACGGCATGAACGCCGTCCTGCGCATCCTGCTGCGCCGCGTCGCCCTGCTGGTGCCGCTGCTGCTCGGCATCGCCCTGTTCGTGTTCCTGGTGATGCGCTTCTCCGACGTCGACCCGGCGTCCGCGTTCTTCCAGGGGGCCAACCCCACCCCGCGGCAGCTCCACGACTTCCGGGAGCGAAACGGCCTGCTCGACCCGCTCCCGCTGCGCTACGCCCACTTCGTCCGCGACCTGCTCCACGGTGACCTCGGCACCAGCGCCCTGACCCGCACCCCGGTCCTCGACCAGGTCCTCACCGCGCTCCCGCTCACCCTCCAGCTGACCTTCCTGGGCCTGGCCGTCGCCGTCGTCCTGGCCCTGGCCGGCGGGATCACCGCGGCCGTCTTCCGCGACCGCGCGCCGGACCAGGTCATCCGCGTGCTCTCCCTGATCGGCGTCGCCGCCCCCGCCTTCTGGCTGGCCCTGCTGATGATCCAGTACCTCGCCGTCGACCACGGCTGGTTCCCGACCGGCGGCTACATCAACCCCGAGGACTCCGTCACCGGCTGGCTGAGGACCATGGCCCTGCCCGCCCTCGCGCTCTCCCTGCCGGTCGCCGCCCAGCTCACCCGGATCGTCCGCACCTCGGTCGTCGAGGAACTCGACAAGGACTACGTCCGCACCGCCGTCGGCAGCGGCCTGCCGCCCCATGTCGTCGTCGGCCGCAACGTGCTGCGCAACGCCCTGGTCAACCCGCTGACCGTGCTCGGCCTGCGGGTCGGCTACCTGCTCGGCGGCGCGGTCGTCATCGAGACCGTCTTCGCGCTGCCCGGCATGGGCAAGCTGCTGATCGACGCCGTCCAGAACGGCGACCCCGCCGTCGTCCAGGGCGTCGTCCTCACCACCGCCACCGGCTTCGTCGTCGTCAACCTCGTCATCGACCTCCTCCACCTCCTGGTCAACCCGCGCCTGAGGGAGGCGGCATGACGACGTTCACCCGCGCGGGCCTCACCGCCGCCGTCGCCCGCCCCGGGGTACGGCTGCGCGGGCTGCCGCGGCCGTCGAAGGCGGCCCTCGCCTTCCTCGCCGTCATCGTCCTGGTGGCGCTGTGCGCACCGCTGCTCGCCCCCGACGACCCCCTCGCCCAGCAGGCCCCCGCCGACGGCACCGGGCACCCCTCCGCCGGCCACTGGATGGGCCAGGACAGCCTCGGCCGGGACATCCTCAGCCGGCTGATGTACGGAGCCCGCTGGTCCCTCGCCATCGGCCTCGGCGCGACCGGCCTCGCGCTGCTCGCCGGGGCGCTCCTCGGGGCCCTGGCCGCCACCTCCCGCAAGGCCGTCGACGAGACGCTGATGCGCTGCCTGGACGTGGTGATGGCCTTCCCCGGCATCGCCCTCGCCGCGGTCCTGGTCGCCGTCTTCGGCGGCGGCATCACCGTTCTGATCTGCGCGATCGCCTTCCTCTTCACCCCGCCGGTGGCCCGCGTCGTACGGGCGAACGTCCTCGACCAGTACGGCGAGGACTACGTCACCGTAGAACGGGTGATCGGCGCCCGCACCCCGCACATCGTCGTCCGCCACGTGGCGGTCAACTGCCTCGCCCCCGTGCTCGTCTTCTGCACGGTCCAGGTCGCCGAGGCCATCGTCTTCGAGGCGTCCCTGTCCTTCGTCGGCGCGGGCGTGCGGCCCCCCGACCCGTCCTGGGGCAGCGTCATCGCGGACGGCAAGAACATGGTCCTGACCGGCGGCTGGTGGGCGACCCTCTTCCCCGGCCTGCTGATCCTCCTCACGGTCCTCTCCCTCAACGTCCTCTCCGAGGGGGTCTCGGACGCCTGGGCGTTCCCGGCGGGCCGAGAGGTGGAGCCGACGGAGCCTGTGGCGGTACTCGAGCCGGGGGAGGCCCCGGAACTGCCCTCCCTGACCGAGGCGGCCGACCGGCTACGACGGCGTGCCCGGCCCCTGCCCTCTCGGGAGGGACCGCCGGTCCTGTCCGTGGAGAACCTCACGATCGCCTTCCCGGACCGCCACCGGGGTGTGCACATCGTCGACAGCATCAGCTTCGAGGTCCACGCGGGCGAAGTCCTCGGCCTGGTGGGCGAATCCGGCTGCGGCAAGTCCCTGACGGCCTTGACGATCATGGGTCTGCAGCCGAGGACCGCGAGGGTAGCGGGCCGAATCGATTTCCACGCCGGTGAGGGAACGCGCCCCAAAGGGGCGCGGGGCTGTACCGAACATGCGGCTGCCGCCGCGCGGGCGCGACCAGCCCCCACCGGCCCGCACCCGCCCGTCGACCTCACCACCCCCCACCCCCGCCTCCTCGGCCACGAACTGGCGATGGTCCACCAGGACGCCCTCTCCGCCCTGAACCCCTCCATGACCGTCAACGCCCAGCTCAGGCAACTCACCCGGCGCGGCGGCCGCCGCACCCCCACCGAACTCCTCACCCTCGTCGGCCTCGACCCCACCCGCACCCTCCGCAGCCGCCCCCACGAACTCTCCGGCGGCCAGCGCCAGCGCGTCCTCATCGCGATGGCCCTCTCCCGCGACCCCCGTCTGATCATCGCCGACGAACCCACCACCGCCCTCGACGTCACCGTCCAGGCCCAGGTGATGGAACTCCTCCTCCGCCTCCGCGCGGAACTCGGCTTCGCGCTGATCCTGGTCTCCCACGACCTCGCCCTCGTCGCGGACGTCACCGACCGCGTGGTGGTGATGTACGGCGGCCAGATCGTGGAGACCGGCGTCACGGCGGACCTCGTGGGCTCCCCGGCCCACCACTACACCCGCGGCCTGCTCGGCAGCGTCCTCTCCCTGGAGTCCGGCGCCGAACGGCTCACCCAGATCAGGGGCGTCGTCCCGGCGCCCGCCGACTTCCGGGCGGGCTGCCGCTTCAGCGACCGCTGTCCCGCGGCGGACGAGCGCTGCCGCACCACACCCCCGGCCCTGCTCGGCACCCCCGCTCACACCGCGGCCTGCCACCACCCGGCCGTCGACCTGGCGGGCACGGAGGTGGTGTCATGAGCGCCGTGGCGCTGTCCGACGTCCACGTGGTGCACCGGGCCCGCGCCGGCGGCCTGTTCGGCCGGGACCGGGTGTACGCGCTGACCGGTGCCGACCTCAGCGTGGCGGCGGGCGAGACGGTCGGGGTGGTCGGCGAGTCGGGGTGCGGGAAGTCGACGCTGGCGAAGGTGCTGGTGGGCATCCAGCGGCCGACCGCAGGCACGGTCACCTTCCAGGGCCGCGACCTGTGGTCGATGCCGGCGGCCGAACGCCGGACCACCGTCGGCGCGGGCACCGGCCTGGTCCTCCAGGACCCCTCGACCGCCCTGAACCGCCGGCTGCCCGTCGGCCGTGTCCTGCGTGACCCGCTGGACGTGCACCGGCGTGGTACGAAGGCCGAACGGGAGGACAGAGTAAAGGAGTTGATGAGCCTGGTCGGATTGCCGGGGGCCCTGGCCGACGCGCTGCCCGGCCAGCTCTCCGGGGGCCAGCGCCAGCGCGTCGCGATCGCCCGCGCGCTCGCTCTCGACCCGCCGCTGGTGGTGGCGGACGAACCGACCAGCGCCCTGGACGTCTCGGTCCGCGCCCAGATCCTCAACCTCCTCCTCGACCTGCGCGAACGCCTCGGGCTCGCGCTGGTCCTCGTCTCCCACGACATCCAGACGGTACGGCGGATGAGCGACCGGGTGATCACCATGTACCTGGGCCGGATCGTCGAGGAGACCCCGGCCGCCGACGTCACCGGGGGCGCCCGCCACCCGTACACCCGGGCCCTGTTCTCGGCCGCCCCCGGCCTGCTCGACCCCGTCGACCCGATCCCGCTCACCGGCCCGGTGCCCTCGGCGACCCGGCCGCCGTCCGGGTGCCCGTTCCGTACCCGCTGCTGGCGGGCGGACGACGAGTGTGCCGTCCGCATGCCTGACTTCGCGGCCGGGTCACGGCCCGGTCACCGCTACCGCTGCCATCACCCCGTCCATCCTGGGGAGGAGGACCAGCCGAGCCGCCGTCTGCCCAGGGAGCCCCGATGACCCTGCCCACCCCGCTCACCGGAGTCGTACCGCCCGTCTGCACGCCCCTGACCCCGGACCGCGAGGTGGACGTCCGCTCCCTGGGCAGGCTCGTCGACCGTCTGGCGGAGGCCGGCGTGGACGGCCTGTTCGTCCTCGGCTCGACCTCCGAGGCGGCGTACCTGACGGACCGGCAGCGCAGGCTGGTCACGGAGACGGTGGTCTCCCGGGCGGCCGGAAGGCTGCCGGTCCTGGCGGGTGTGATCGACATGACCACGCCCCGGGTCCTGGACCACGTGGCGTCCGTCACCTCCGCGGGTGCGGACGCGATCGTCGTCACCGCCCCCTTCTACACCCGCACCCACCCCGCCGAGATCGCCCGCCACCTCCGCCTGGTCGCCGAGCGTTCGCCCGTCCCCGTGATCGCCTACGACATCCCGTCCGCCGTCCACACCAAGCTCCCCGCCGGCCTGGTCCTCGAACTGGCCGCCGAGGGGGTGCTGGCCGGTCTGAAGGACTCCAGCGGGGACCTGGCGGGCCTGCGCGAGGTCGTCGTCGGCAGCCGCGGCCTGCCCGGTTTCGGCGCGCTGACGGGCTCCGAGCTGACCGTCGACTCGGCGCTCGCGCTGGGCGCCGACGGGGTGGTGCCGGGGCTCGGCAACGTCGACCCCGACGGGTACGTCCGGCTGTACCGCCTCTGCCGGGCGGGTGACTGGGAGCGGGCGCGGGGGGAGCAGGAGCGGCTGTGCGGCCTCTACCGGATGACCGGCGTCGGCGACCCGGGCCGGATGGGCGGGAGCTCGGCCGCGCTGGGGGCGTTCAAGGCGGCGCTGCACCTGCGCGGGGTGATCGACTGCCCGGTCACGGCCGAACCCCAGGTGCCGCTGTCGGAGGCGGAGACGGAGCGCGTGGCGAAGTTCCTCGCGGGGGCGGGGCTGCTGTAGGCCGCCCGGGGGACCGGCCGCGGGGACAGACTCCGGCCGAGTCTAGGCACGCAGCGCCACCTCGGTGATGCGAAGCGTGAAATCGGCGGGGTCGGGGGAGCCAGGTGAGGTGAACGCGAAGAACCTCCCGACCGGCTCCTGCGCCGTCGACACCCGTACCGGACGGCTGGGCATCGTCATGGGGCACGAGGGCCCCTATGTGCAGTTGCGGCCGTACGGGGGAGGACGGGAGTGGGACGCCCACCCGGACGCCGTGCGCGTCGCCACCCAGGCGGAACGGCTCAGCGCGGCCACCGCCCACGCCAACGCCCGCAGCCGCGGGGAAGTCCCTTGAAGGTCCCGCCGCGCACCGGCCGCCCGCCGCGGCAGGGCAGAATGGGCCCATGAGTCTGTTCCGCGACGACGGCATCGTGCCGCGCACCCAGAAGCTGGGTGAGGCGGACCGGATCATGCTGTTGCCACGCGGGGGCCGACCCCCGCACCCCCAGCCGAGGGTCGGTGCGCCATGAGTCTCTTCCGGGACGACGGCATCGTGCTGCGCACCCAGAAGCTCGGCGAGGCGGACCGCATCATCACTCTGCTCACCCGTGGGCACGGGCGGGTGCGGGCCGTCGCCCGGGGGGTGCGGCGGACCAAGTCCAAGTTCGGCGCCCGGCTGGAGCCGTTCTCCCATGTCGACGTGCAGTTCTTCGCCCGGGGGAGCGAGCTGGTCGGCCGCGGGCTGCCGCTGTGCACGCAGAGCGAGACCATCGCGCCGTACGGCGGCGGGATCGTCGCCGACTACGCGCGGTACACCGCCGGCACGGCCATGCTGGAGACCGCCGAGCGGTTCACCGACCACGAGGGCGAGCCGGCCGTGCAGCAGTACCTGCTGCTGGTGGGGGCGCTCAGGACCCTCGCCCGTGGCGAGCACGCCCCCCACCTCGTCCTCGACGCCTTCCTGCTGCGCTCCCTCGCCGTCAACGGCTACGCGCCCAGCTTCGAGGCCTGCGCCAAGTGCGGCATGCCCGGTCCCAACCGGTTCTTCTCGGTGGCCTCCGGCGGCAGCGTCTGCGTGGACTGCCGGGTGCCCGGCAGCGTCGTCCCCTCGCCGGGGACCCTGGTACTCCTCGGGGCGCTGCTTACGGGAGACTGGGAGGCGGCGGACGCGGCCGAGCCGCGTCACGTCCGGGAGGGCAGCGGCCTCGTGTCCGCGTATCTGCACTGGCATCTGGAGCGGGGGCTGCGCTCGCTCAGGTATGTAGAGAAAAGCTAGGCAGCGAAAAGCCAGAGGGACCAGAGGGAGACGAGAAGCACATGGTCGTACGCGGGATCCTGGGAAGCCGGCGCCGCGAGTACAGCGCGCCGGAGCCGCACCCCTCCGGTGCCCGCCCGCCGAAGCTCCCCGGCGAGCTGGTCCCGGGCCATGTGGCCATCGTCATGGACGGCAACGGCCGCTGGGCGAAGGAGCGCGGACTGCCGCGCACCGAGGGCCACAAGGTCGGCGCGGAGCAGGTGCTGGACGTGTTGCAGGGCGCGATCGAGATCGGCGTCCGGAACATCTCGCTGTACGCCTTCTCCACCGAGAACTGGAAGCGTTCGCCCGACGAGGTCCGCTTCCTGATGAACTTCAACCGCGACTTCATCCGCAAGTCCCGTGACCAGCTCGACGGACTGGGCGTCCGGGTGCGCTGGGCGGGCCGGATGCCCCGGCTGTGGAAGTCGGTCGCCAAGGAGCTCCAGGTCGCCCAGGAGCAGACCAAGGACAACGACCTGCTCACCCTGTACTTCTGCATGAACTACGGCGGCCGTGCCGAGATCACCGACGCGGTGCAGTCGATCGCCGAGGAGGTGAAGGCGGGCCGCCTCGACCCGGCGAAGATCACCGAGAAGACCCTGCAGAAGCACATGTACTACGGGGACATGCCGGACGTGGACATGTTCCTGCGGCCCAGCGGCGAGCAGCGCACCTCCAACTACCTGATCTGGCAGAGCGCCTACGCCGAGATGGTCTTCCAGGACGTCCTGTGGCCCGACTTCGACCGCCGCGACCTGTGGCGGGCGTGCGTCGAGTACGCCTCCCGCGACCGGCGGTTCGGCGGCGCGATCCCCAACGAGGAACTGCTGGCCATGGAGGGCGACCGGCAGGGCGACTGACGGCCACCCCCTGCCTGCCGACGCGCGCCGGGTACGATCCCGCCTCATGGTCATGGACATGGGGCGGGACGCCGAACAAGGCGTGGTGGAGCTGGTCTACGAGCCGGCGATGGAGGACTTCACGGGGGTGCTGCGGGAACGCGAGCGGTTGCGGCGGCGGTGGGTGCGGCCGCGGCGCTGGGCCTTCGTGGTCGTGGCGCTCGCCTTCGTGCTGAACGCCTCGCTCTCCCTGGCGGGGCGTGACAAGCCCAACTGGTACCTGTTGATCGTGATGCCCTTGGCCGCGATCCTGGTGTACTTCACACCCCGGCTCCAGGCCCGCGCGTTCCAGAGGCTCGGCGCCCGCAACGGCACGTTTCGCGCGACCGTGACGGACGCCGGGCTGACGCTGGCCAACGACAACAGCACGACGTCGCTCAACTGGTCGGCGCAGCCCCGCTACCGGGAGACCAAGGAAGCCTTCTTCACCTACAGCGACGACAAGAACGTCTCCTGTTTCACCGTGCTGCCCAAGCGCGGTCTCCAGGATCCCGCCGACGCCGACCGGCTGCGCGCCATCCTCGACCGACATCTCACGCGCGTGTAGCTAGCAGCTCTCCGTGGCCCCGGCGCAGTCCGCGCACGTCCCGAAGATCTCGACGGTGTGGGCGACGTTGACGTACCCGTGCTCGGCCGCGATGGCCTCGGCCCACTTCTCCACCGCCGGGCCCTCGACCTCGACCGCCTTGCCGCACACCCGGCAGACCAGGTGGTGGTGGTGTTCCCCGGTCGAGCAGCGCCGGTACACCGACTCGCCGTCGGACGTGCGCAGGACGTCGACCTCGCCGGCGTCGGCGAGGTTCTGGAGCGTGCGGTAGACCGTGGTCAGGCCGACCGAGTCGCCCTTGTGCTTGAGCATGTCGTGGAGTTCCTGCGCGCTGCGGAACTCCTCGACCTCGTCCAGGCACGCCGCCACGGCTGCCCGCTGACGGGTCGAGCGGCCCTTCACGGGCGGTCCAGCGGTCGTCACCGGTTGCCTCCTCACATCACTGCTTCTGCCGGGCCATTGTGCCAGCCCGGGCTGAGGGAGGTCAGACGCCGACCTCGTCCGCGGACCCCCTGGTGGCCGGGATCGCGCACTCCGCCGGGTCCCCGGCGGGGCGGCGCGCGGCGGCCGCGCGGGCGCGTCGGCGGGCCAGCGGGGCGGCCAGCACGCTCAGCGCGAAGAACGCGGCGATGGTCAGCAGCACGATCGTCGCGCCCGGCGGGACGTACTGGTAGTACGAGGTGATCGTGCCCCCGATCGACACCGTCACACCGATCGCCACGGCGATCGCGAAGGTGGCCGCGAAGCTCCGGCTCACCTGCTGGGCGGCGGCCACCGGCACGACCATCAGCGCCGACACCAGCAGCAGCCCCACCACGCGCATCGCGACCGTCACGGTGACCGCCGCCGTGACCGCCGTCAGCAGGTTCAGCGCCCGTACCGGCAGGCCCGTGACCCGCGCGAACTCCTCGTCCTGGCTGACCGCGAACAGCTGCCTGCGCAGGCCGAGGGTGACCAGCAGGACGAACGCGGCGAGCAGGCAGATCGCGGTCACGTCCGACTGCGAGACCGTGGACAGCGAGCCGAAGAGGTACGACATCAGGTTGGCGTTGGAGCCGCCCGGCGCGAGGTTGATCAGCATGACACCGCCGGCCATGCCGCCGTAGAAGAGCATCGCGAGGGCGATGTCGCCCCGGGTACGGCCGTACCAGCGGATCAGTTCCATCAGGACCGCGCCGAGGACGGAGACGGCCGTGGCCATCCACACGGGGGAGGTGGAGAGCAGGAAGCCGAGGCCGACGCCGGTCATGGCGACGTGGCCGATGCCGTCGCCCATCAGGGCCTGGCGGCGCTGGACGAGGTAGATGCCGACGGCGGGGGCGGTGACGCCGACCAGGACGGCGGCGAGCAGGGCCCGCTGCATGAAGGCGTAGTTCAGGAAGTCCATCAGCTCAGCAGTCCTGTGCGCAGGGGGGTGTGCTCGTCGTGGGGGTGGACGTGGTCGTGGCCGGGCAGGGCGTGCTGGCCGACGGCGCGCGGCGGCGGCCCGTCGTGCAGGACGCAGCCGTCGCGGAGCACCACCGCGCGGTCGATCAGCGGCTCCAGCGGGCCCAGTTCGTGCAGGACGAGGAGGACCGTGGCGCCCTGCTCGACCTGTTCGCGCAGGGTCCGCGCGAGGATCTCCTGGCTGGCCAGGTCGACGCCCGCCATCGGCTCGTCCATGATCAGCAGTTCGGGGCGGGCGACCAGCGCGCGGGCGATCAGCACCCGCTGGTGCTGGCCGCCGGAGAGCGCCTCGACGTTGTCCTTGGCCCGGTCCGCCATCCCGACCAGGTCGAGGGCGTCCCGTACGGCCTCGTGGTCGGCCCTGCGGAAGAGTCCGAAGCGGGTGCGGGAGAGCCGGCCGGCGGAGACCACCTCGGTGACGGTGGCGGGGACGCCGCCGGCCGCGGTGGTGCGCTGCGGGACGTACCCCACCCGCGACCACTGGCGGAAGGCACGGCGGGGGGTGCCGAACAGCTCGATATCGCCGCCGGTCACCGGCACCTGGCCGATGACGGTGCGGATCGCCGTCGACTTGCCGGAGCCGTTCGCGCCGAGCAGCGCGACCACCTCGCCGCGGTGCACGGTGAGGTCGATACCGCGCAGCACGGGGCGTGAGCCCAGCTCGGCGGTCACCTGGCGCAGGGCTATGACGGGCTCGCCGGTCATCTCGTCTCCCGTCACTTGGTGCCCAGCGCCTGCTGGAGCGCCTTGAGGTTGGCTTCCTGGACGGCGAAGTAGTCCTTGCCGCGGGACTTGCCGGTGATGCCCTCGATCGGGTCGAGGACGTCCGTCCGCAGTCCGGCGTCGGAGGCGATGGTCCTGGCGGTCTTGTCGCTGACGAGCGTCTCGTAGAACACGGTGGTGACGCCGTCGGCCTTGGCCATGGTCTCCAGGTCCTTGACCCGGGCCGCGCTCGGCTCCGACTCGGGGTCGAGGCCGTTGATGGCCTCCTCGGTCAGGCCGTAGCGCTCGGCGAGGTAGCCGAAGGCCGCGTGGGTGGTGACGAAGACCTTGGACCTCGTGTGCGCGAGGCCGTTCTTGAACTGCGTGTTCAGGTCGTCCAGCTGCTTGACCAGGGCCGCGGTGTTCTTGCGGTAGTCGGCCGCGTGGTCCGGGTCGGCCTTCTCGAAGGCCTTGCCGACGCCCTCGGCGACCTGGGCGTAGCGCACCGGGTCCAGCCAGATGTGCGGGTCGAGGCCGGCCAGTTCCTCGTTCTTCGAGGTGTCGTGGGAGGCGGCGTGCCCGCCGACCTCGTTGCCGTGCTTCTCCAGGGTGGTCAGGGAGGCGGCGTCGATCTTCGTCTTGACGGACGACTGGGCGACCGCGCTGTCGACGGAGGGCTGGAGGTTCTTGAGGTAGAGGACCGCGTCGGACTTCTCGATCCCGACGATCTGCTTGCCGCTGATCTCCAGGTCGTGGGGTTCCTGGCCGGGTGTGGTGAGGCTGGTGACGTGGACGTGGCCGCCGCCGATCCGGTCGGCGAGGAAGGCCATCGGGTAGAACGACGCGACGACGTCGAACTTGCCGGTCCCGGCCGCCGTGGCGGCGCCGCCGCACGCGGTGAGGGTGGCCATGCCGAGTGCGGTGACGGTGGTCGCGGCGGCCGCGGGTATGAGGCCTCGTCGTACGTTCATGAGAGTCATTTTCAACAAACATGGAAACCGTTGTCAACAAGCTTCGGTGAGAGGCCGGTAAGGGGATCCGATTTGGTTGAGGGGGAGCCCCCGCCGGTACGCTGAAGCATTCGCTGTGAAGCGTCTCGCTTCGTCGCCCGTCGTCGTAATGAAGAGAGCACCGTGGCCGCCGACAAGATCGACACCATCGTCAGCCTGAGCAAGCGCCGAGGCTTCGTATTCCCGTGCAGTGAGATCTACGGCGGTCAGCGCGCCGCCTGGGACTACGGGCCGCTGGGTGTCGAGCTCAAGGAGAACCTGAAGCGCCAGTGGTGGCGCTACATGGTGACGTCCCGCGAGGACGTGGTCGGCATTGACTCGTCCGTCATCCTGGCCCCCGAGGTCTGGGTCGCCTCCGGTCACGTCGCCACCTTCACGGACCCGCTGACCGAGTGCACCGCGTGCCACAAGCGGTTCCGCGCGGACCACCTGGAGGAGGCCTACGAGGCCAAGCACGGCCGCCTGCCGGAGAACGGCCTGGCGGACGTGAACTGCCCGAACTGCGGCAACAAGGGCCAGTTCACCGAGCCCAAGCAGTTCTCGGGTCTGCTCTCCACCCACCTCGGCCCGACCCAGGACAGCGGCTCGGTCGCCTACCTGCGTCCGGAGACCGCGCAGGGCATCTTCACCAACTTCGCCCAGGTGCAGACCACCTCGCGCCGCAAGCCGCCGTTCGGCATCGCGCAGATGGGCAAGTCCTTCCGCAACGAGATCACGCCCGGCAACTTCATCTTCCGCACCCGCGAGTTCGAGCAGATGGAGATGGAGTTCTTCGTCAAGCCGGGCGAGGACGAGAAGTGGCAGGAGTACTGGATGGAGCAGCGCTGGAACTGGTACACCGGCCTGGGCCTGCGCGAGGAGAACATGCGGTGGTACGAGCACCCGAAGGAGAAGCTCTCCCACTACTCCAAGCGCACCGCTGACATCGAGTACCGCTTCCAGTTCGGCGGCAACGAGTGGGGCGAACTGGAAGGTGTCGCCAACCGCACCGACTACGACCTCGGTGCCCACTCCAAGGCCTCCGGCCAGGACCTCTCCTACTTCGACCAGGAGGCCGGCGAGCGCTGGACGCCGTACGTCATCGAGCCGGCGGCCGGTGTCGGCCGCGCGATGCTGGCGTTCCTGCTCGACGCGTACGTCGAGGACGAGGCGCCGAACGCCAAGGGCAAGCTGGAGAAGCGCACGGTGCTGCGCCTGGACCACCGCCTCGCCCCGGTGAAGGTCGCCGTCCTCCCGCTGTCCCGCAACCCGGAGCTCTCGCCCAAGGCCAAGGGTCTCGCCCAGGCGCTGCGGCAGAACTGGAACATCGAGTTCGACGACGCGGGTGCCATCGGCCGCCGTTACCGCCGCCAGGACGAGATCGGCACGCCGTACTGCGTCACCGTCGACTTCGACACGCTCGAGGACAACGCGGTGACCGTGCGCGAGCGCGACACGATGAAGCAGGAGCGGGTCTCCCTGGACCAGATCGAGGGCTACCTCGCGGGGCGCCTCGTCGGCTGCTAGGCGGCTGATCGGGTCGTCGTCCGCCCGGCCGTGCGGTTCCCCGCACCCCCACAGGGGTGCGGGGAACCGCTTTTTTGCGGGCTCGGCGACTCATGGCAACCCATGGAATGACAGATATTGAAATCTGTCAGCTGTCATGCCAGAGTGGAGTCATGACGACGCACACCCGCACCCTCGGAACCACCGGCCCGCAGGTCTCCGCCCTCGGCCTCGGCTGCATGGGCATGTCCGCGCTGTACGGCGAGGCCGACCGGGCCGAGTCGATCGCCACCGTCCACGCCGCCCTCGAAGCCGGCGTGACCCTGCTCGACACCGGCGACTTCTACGCCATGGGTCACAACGAGATGCTCATCGGCGAGGCCCTGCGCACCGCCCCCGCCGCGCGCCGCGAACAGGCCCTGCTCAGCGTGAAGTTCGGCGCGCTGCGCGGCCCGGAGGGCAGCTGGCTCGGATACGACGGCCGCCCGGCCGCCGTCAAGAACTTCGCCGCCTACTCCCTCCAGCGCCTCGGCGTCGACCACATCGACGTCTACCGGATCGCCCGCGTCGACCCGGACGTCCCCATCGAGGAGACCGTCGGCGCGATCAGCGAACTGGTCGACGCCGGGTACGTCCGGCACATCGGCCTCAGCGAGGCCAGCGCCGAGAACATCCGGCGGGCCGCCGCCACCGCGCCGATCTCCGACCTCCAGGTCGAGTACGCGATCATCACCCGGGACATCGAGCGGGAGATCCTGCCGACCACCCGGGAACTGGGCATCGGCATCACCGCGTACGGCGTGCTCTCCCGGGGTCTGATCTCCGGCCACTTCACCCGCGACCGGCAGCTCGGCGCCCAGGACTTCCGGGCCCACTCGCCCCGTTTCCAGGGCGACAACCTCCGGCACAACCTCGACCTGGTCGAGGCGCTGCGCAAGATCGCCGACGAGAAGGGGGTGACCGTGGCGCAGATCGCCATCGCCTGGGTGCTCTCCCGGGGCGCCGGCCACGGCGACGACATCGTGCCCCTCGTCGGCGCCCGCACCCGCGAGCGGCTCTCCGAGTCGCTGGGCGCGCTCGACGTCACCCTGGACGCGGCCGACCTGGCGGCGATCGAGGAGGCCGTACCGGCGGACGCGGCGGCCGGCACCCGGTACCCGGCCGTGCAGATGGCCACCCTCGGCACCGAGCAGTGATCACGGCCCCCGGCAGCGGGAACGGCCGTCCGGGTACCGTCTAGGGCATGGCAGCCACGTCCCCGCCCCCGGTCCTCACCGCCGAACGCATCCTCCAGGCGACCGAGGAGGTGCTGCGCCGGCACGGCCCGGCCAAGGCCACCGTGGTCGACGTGGCCCGCGCGCTCGGCGTCAGCCACGGCAGTGTCTACCGGCACTTCCGGACCAAGGCGGCGCTGCGCGCGGCGGTGACCAAGCGGTGGCTGGACCGCACCTCGGCGGCGCTGTCCGGCATCCTGGCCGAGGACCGGGCCCCCGACGAACGGCTGCGCGCCTGGCTGCGGGCGCTGTTCGAGGCCAAGCGGCGCAAGGCGAGCGACGACCCCGAGCTGTTCGCCACCTACATGGTGCTGGTCGAGGAGAGCGGACCGGCGGTCGCCGAGCACATCGCCGACCTGACCGGCCAGCTGACCCGCATCATCGCGGACGGGACCGGGTCGGGCACCTTCACGGTGCCCGACCCGGCCGCCGCGGCCCGCGCGGTCTTCCAGGCCACCGGCCGCTTCCACGACCCGGGCTACGCCCGCGAGTGGGAGCGGCCGGAGGCCGACGGGGACTTCGCGTCGCTGGTGGACCTGCTGGTGCGCGGCCTCAGGTGACGTTGACCGTCACGGTCGGGGAGTAGACCTTCTTGCCGACCGCGGCGACCCGCAGGTGCTGGGTCCCCTTCTTCTTGAACGACGTGGTCAGCGAGTACGAACTGCCGTTCTTGATCTTCGTGTTCACCTTGAGCGGGACCCACTTGCCGCTCTTCTCGTGCTGGAGCACCAGCGGCGCGCCCACCTTCAGACCTGACGTACGGCCGGTGAAGGTCACCGACTCACCGGTGGCGACCGAGGACTTGGTGGCCTTGATCGAGATCGAGGCCATCATGGACGGCGAGGGGCTCGCCTTGGTCTCCGCGGCGAGGGCGCCGGCGCTGCCGGCCGACAGCAGGGCCAGCGAGAGGGCGCCCGAGGCGAGGGCACGGGTCATCTGACGCTGAGTGGTGTGCATGGAGTGCTCCTGTCGAGTGACGAGGGGACCCCTCCAGGCTTGGCCGGGTCGCCCGCGACGGCGACCCGAGCGCGTGCGGGAAGCGGCCGGGGGCCCCGCTGCGGTTCGGTAAAGTCCGCAGGTGAAAGGGGTCGTCCCGGCCGCCCGCCCGGTGCGCTCCGTGTCACCCGAATGCCGTAACGGCGGGCCTACGCCGTGACCCTCCAGAAGTCCCGCATCAGCGGGGTCGGCGCCGGGCTCGTCATCGCCGTCTGCGTCATCAGGACCGTGACCGTACCGGTGGCCGGGACGACGTGCGCGGTGGTGCCGGTGCCGCCGACCCAGCCGTAGCGGCCGGGCACCGACCAGGGGTCCGCCGGGGTGACGTCGACCTGGCCGCCGTACCCCCAGCCCTGGCCCGCCAGGAAGAGGGTGGCGGCGTCGCGCTGGGCCGCCGTGAGGTGATTGGTGGTCATCCGGCTGACCGAGGTGGCGGAGAGCAGCCGGCGGCCGTCCGCGGTGGCGCCCGCGTTCAGCAGCAGCCGCCCGAAGGCCAGCCAGTCGTCCGCCGTGGAGACCAGGCCGCCGCCGCCCGACAGGAACCGCGGGACCCCGCCGAAGCCGCCGTCCGGGGTGTCCGCGAGGCGCAGGGTGCCGTCCTCGGCGCGGTGGTAGGACCAGGTGAAGCGGTGCCGCTTCGACGCCGGCACCTCGAACGCGGTGTCCCGCATGCCCAGCGGTTCGAAGAGCCGCTCCGCCAGGAAGTCGGCGAGCGTACGGCCCGACGCCCGGGCGACCAGGACGCCCTGGAGGTCGGACGAGGTGCCGTACAGCCAGGCCTCGCCCGGCTGGTGCAGCATGGGCACCTCGGCGAGCGTGCGCAGCCAGGACTCCGGGTCCGGCCACTGCCCGAAGGGGAGGTCGTACCGCTGCACCGCGGTCAGGGCCCGGACGGCGGGCAGCGAGAAGTCGTCGGGCATCCCCCAGCCGGCGCGGAAGCTCAGCAGGTCCTCGACGGTGACCGCGCGGGCGGCCGGCACCACGTCGTCGAGGGGCCCGGCGGGCGTCCGCACCACCACCGGCTTCGCCAGCTCGGGCAGCCACCGCTCCACCGGGTCGCCGAGCCCGACCAGGCCCTCGTCCACCAGCATCAGCACCGCCGCGGCGGTGATCGGCTTGGTGATCGACGCGATGCGGAAGATGGCGTCCCGCTCCATCGGGGCGGAGCCCTCGGCGTCCATGGACCCGACGGCCACGGCCTCGACGTCGTCGCCGCGGGCGACGAGCCCGACGGCTCCGGGAACGGCCCCGTCGTCGGCGTACCGGCGCAGGGTGGCGTGCAGCGGGGTCAGGGTCATCGGTCGTCCTTCCGGTGGGCGCGGTCCCGGGTACGACTGCCACACCGGCGAGAACTCATCGGGAGGGCTCGGCCCCCGCCGGGTCCACGGTGGCCTGGTGGGCCTCGGCCAGGTGCTCCTCGGCCTTCAGCCAGGGCAGGAACTGCGCGCGTCGGCGCCAGCCGCAGGTGGCGCACTGGATCGTGCGCTGCACACCCGTGCGCCGCACCCGGACCACGTGCTCCCGGCCGTGCTGGTCCCAGCGTCTGACCGTGCTCTCGTCGATCGGCGACATGACGCGAGTGTGCAGCAGGAGCAACATCAACGGGGGAATCCGCACCGGGTTTTACCGAGGACACCAGGTGTGTTCACGTGAACTGGGCGGGCGTACGGTGGGTGTTCCCGGGGTCACCCTCCGGTCGTGCCCCAACCACCGGATCATGAGCTGGACTTGGTGTACCGGTGGAAACCCTGGACACGGCATTGACCCTGGCTCAAGATGAAAGCGACCTTGTGAAGCGGCCACCGGCACGGAGAGGCGATGCTGCCGGATCCTCAACGTTTCCTGGCCGTTGCCGGCCGCCGGATCGCGCGCGCCGAGGGCGCGGCCCAGGCCGTCCGAGAGCTGTGCCGGGCGGTCGTCCCCGAGCTGGCGGACGGCGCGTTCGTCTACCTGGAGGACGGCCCGCAGGACCGGTCCGAGCCGCTGCGGCTGCTGCTGGACCAGGCGCCCGCCGAACTCGTCGGCGCCCTGGGCGGGGTGCCCCCGGACAGCGTGTCGGTGGCGCCCGACGGAGTGCTGGCCGGAATGCTGCGCTGCGGCAGGGCGCGCGCCGGCGACCCGGCCGTCGGTGACACCGCCGACGCGCTGCGCGAGCTGCTGGGCACGGCACCCCGGCTGCCGCAGGGCAACCGGGTCCTGCTCGCCCCGCTGCGCGCCCCCGACGCCGTGGTGGGCGTGGCGGTGCTCCTGCGGCGCCCGGACCGGGAGGACTTCGTGGAGGACGACATCGCCCTGGCCGACGCGCTGGCGGCGCAGACCGCGCTCGGGGTGCGGGAGGCCACCGTGATCCCGCAGGTGCGGCCCAGCACCGCGCTGAAGGCCCCGGACGAGGACCGCCTCCGCTACGTCGGCGCGGCCACCCGGCGGATCGCCCGCGGCTTCGACACCGACGAGATCGTGCTCGGCCTGTGCCGGGCCGCCGTACCCACGTACTCCGACGCGGCCCTCGTCTACCTGCGCGACCCGCTCCCGGTCGGCGACGAACGCCCCACCGGCCCCGCCGTGCTCCGGCTGCGCCGCACCGACCGGATCAAGGGCCCCGGCGCCGAGGGCCTGGTCTGGCCGGTCGAGACCGTGGGCGAGGAGCAGGACGACCTGGACGCCTCCGACTGGAGCGAGGTGGCGCCCGGCGGCGCCCTCGCCGAAGTGCTGCGCGGAGTCCGGCCGGTGTTCGCCGACAACACGCCGACCCGTGCCGCGCTCAGCGAACTCGTCGGTGAGGACAGCGCGTTGAACGGCTGGGCCGGCTCGCACGCGATCCTCGCCCCGCTGCGCGGCCGCCGCCGGGTCACCGGCGCGGTGGTCTTCCTGCGCCGCCCGGAACGCCCGGCGTTCGAACCCGCCGACCTGCTGGTCGCCGCCCAGCTGGCCACCCACACCGCGCTCGGCGTCGACAAGGCCGTGCTGTACAGCCGGGAGGCCTTCATCGCCGACCGGCTGCAGCGCGCCATGCTCCCGCACAGCCTGCCCCGGCCCACCGGTGTCCGGCTCGCGGTCCGCTACCTCCCCGCCGCCGAGACCGCACGCGTCGGCGGTGACTGGTACGACGCGATCCCGCTGCCCGGCAGCCGGGTGGCGCTGGTCGTCGGCGACGTCATGGGGCACTCGATGACCTCGGCCGCCGTCATGGGCCAGCTGCGCACCACCGCCCTCACCCTGGCCGGGCTCGACCTGCCCCCGCAGGAGGTCCTGCACCACCTCGACGAACAGGCCCAGCGCCTCGGCACCGACCGCATGGCGACCTGCCTCTACGTCGTCTACGACCCGGTGTCGCACCGCATGACGGTCGCCAACGCCGGCCACCCGCCGCCCATCCTGCTGCACCCCGGCGGCAAGACCGAGGTCCTCGCGGTGCCGCCGGGCGCCCCGATCGGCGTCGGCGGCATCGACTTCGAGGCGGTCGAGCTGGAGGCGCCCGTCGGCGCCACCCTGCTCCTGTACACCGACGGTCTGGTGGAGTCCCGGCTGCGCGACGTGTGGACCGGCATCGAGCAGCTGCGCGAGAAGCTGGCCGCCACCGCTCAGCTGACCGGCCCGGACCGGCCGCCGCCCCTGGAGGCGCTCTGCGACGAGGTGCTCGACATGCTCGGCCCGGGCGACCGCGACGACGACATCGCGCTGCTCGCCGCCCGCTTCGACGGCATCGCGCCCAGCGACGTGGCCTACTGGACTCTGGAGCCGGAGAACTCCGCCCCGGGCCGGGCCCGCCGGCTCACCCGGCAGGCGCTGGCCGCGTGGGACCTGGAAGAGCTCAGCGACACCGCCGAGCTGCTGGTCAGCGAGATCGTCACCAACGCCGTACGGCACGCCACCCGGCCGATCGGCCTGCGGTTGTTGCGCACCGAGGTGCTGCGCTGCGAGGTCGGCGACGACGTGCCGCAGCTGCCCCGGCTGCGCCGGGCCACGCCCGACGAGGAGCACGGCCGCGGCCTGTACCTGGTGAACCGGCTGGCCAGACGCTGGGGCACGACCCGGCTGGGCACCGGCAAGAACGTGTGGTTCGAACTGGGCGGACCCGCGAACTGAGGACGGCCGGGGCCGCGCGGGCCAAGGCGGCCCGGCGGGCGTCCCGCACAGGGTTGAGTACGGGTACTCAGGACAAGGCACGGCTGTTCGAACCATCATGCGGACAGGGGACGGAACACCACGACCACAGGGGGGCGACCGATGGGACCTGGCCTTGTCCGCACGCTCGTACGGCTGACGCTCGGCAACCGGGTGTCGGTGGCCTACCTCGCCCTGGTCGCGTTCGTCATCGCCAAGGCCGCGCTGGACCCCGTCGTCACCCAGGACACGGATCCCGCCTCGGCCTGGCTCTGGCCGCCCCTGGTCACCTTCCCCGCGTTCCTGCTCGTCGGGGCGCTGGGCCGGGCCGCCTGGGGCCCCGCGGGGACGCCGGACTGGTTCTTCGTCACCATGGTCGTGGTGTCCGCCCTGCTCCAGGCCCTGGCCCTGGGCACCCTCCACCAGCTGGTCCGGACCCGCCACCAGCGCATGACCAGCTCCTGCTGACGGTCACGCCGGCCGAGCTGCACCGGCCCGGCGCCCCCGCCCGCGAGGGCGCGGTCGGCAGGGGCAGGGGCAGCCAGGGCCCTTCTGATGGACCCTAGACCCGGCCCCCGGCGCCCACCACCTGGCGGATCTCCGCCGACTCCAGGCGCTGCGCGGTGCGCTCGGCGGTGCCGCGGGCCCAGCGGCCGTTGGTCAGCGCCCCCAGGACCAGGACCGCGACGCCGCAGGCGGCGAGGATCCACCAGCCGGGCCGGGCGGCGGTCACGAAGGACCGGTGGTACGACGACGAGCCGATCCCCGACGCCAGCACCGCGCCGACGACCGCCACGCCCAGGGTCTGGCCCAGCTGCCTGCTGGTGGAGGCGATCGCCGCCGCGACCCCCGCCTGCGACCTCGGCATCCCGGAGACCGCGGTGTTGGTGATCGGGGCGTTCACGAAGCCGAAGCCGATGCCGAACAGGACATAGCCGGCGAAGAGGGTGGTGTCCGAGGTCTCCGCCTCGAAGGCCGCGAACAGCACCGCGCTCGCCGTCATCGCCACCCCGGCGATCACCAGCGGCAGACGCGGCCCGCGGCCGCCCACCAGGCGTCCCGCCAGCGGCGCGCACAGGAACATCGGCACCGCCATCGGCAGCATCCACAGGCCCGCGTGCAGGGCGTCGAGACCGCGCACGTTCTGCAGGTACAGCGTGGACAGGAACAGGAAGCCGCCGAGCGACGCGAACGCGCTGATCGCGATCACCGTGGCGCCGCTGAACGGCACCGAACGGAAGAAGCGCAGGTCGATGAGGGGCTGGTCACGCCGCGGCTCGTACCAGAGCAGTCCGAGCAGGGCGGCCAGGGCCACCACGGCGAACGGGACCACCGTGGCCGCGCTCGCCGTCGGCGCCTCGATGATCGAGTACGTCAGCGAACCGAACAGCGCGATGACCAGCACCTGGCCGACCGGGTCGGGACGGCGGGCCTTCGGCGCCCGGGACTCCGGTACGAAGCGCAGGGTCAGCAGCAGTGCCGCCAGGCCCACCGGGAGGTTGACCCAGAAGATCGCGCGCCAGCCGACCGACTCCACCAGCAGGCCGCCGACCAGCGGTCCCGCGGCCATGGATATGCCGACCACCGCACCCCACACGCCGATCGCCCGGGCCCGCTCACGCGGGTCGGTGAAGGTGTTGGTGATGATCGACATGGCGACGGGGTTCAGCATCGAGCCACCCACCGCCTGCACCATGCGGAATGCGATCAGCGACTCCAGGTTCGGCGCGAGCGAGCACAGCAGCGAGCCGAGGGAGAAGACCACGAGTCCGGTCATGAAGACCTTCTTGCGGCCGACCCGGTCGCCGGTGGAACCGGCGAGCATCAGCAGCGAGGCCAGGACCAGGGTGTACGCGTCGATCGTCCACTGAAGTCCGGCCGTGGAGGCGTGCAGCTCGCGCTGCATGGACGGCAGGCCGACGTTGAGAGCGGTGGTGTCGAGACTCACGATCAGCAGGCTCATGCAGCAGATCGCGAGCACGAGCATGCGGCGGCGGGGGCTCAGCTCGGGCATGGCGTCATCCTACGCCGGTTTCGATAGTGCGTCTAACTAATGACCGCTACATGATCGTGGCGTCCGGGCACCGTGCGCCGTACGCGACAATGGGGGAATGCCCGAGCCCACGTCGCCCCTGCAGATCGGCCCCCACACGGTTCAGCCGCCGGTCGTCCTGGCCCCCATGGCCGGGATCACCAACGCCCCCTTCCGCACCCTGTGCCGAGAGTTCAGCGGGGGCAAGGGGCTGTTCGTCAGCGAGATGATCACGACCCGGGCCCTGGTCGAGCGCAACGAGAAGACCATGCAGCTGATCCGTTTCGACGCGACCGAGAAGCCGCGCTCGATCCAGCTGTACGGCGTCGACCCGGCCACCGTCGGCAAGGCCGTCCGCATGATCGCGGAGGAGGACCTGGCCGACCACATCGACCTGAACTTCGGCTGCCCGGTCCCGAAGGTGACGCGCAAGGGCGGCGGCTCGGCCCTCCCGTACAAGCGCAACCTGCTCCGCGCGATCCTCCGCGAGGCGGTGAGCGGCGCCGGGGACCTGCCCGTCACGATGAAGATGCGCAAGGGCATCGACGACGACCACATCACCTACCTCGACGCCGGCCGGATCGCCGTCGAGGAGGGCGTCACCTCGATCGCGCTGCACGGCCGCACCGCCGCCCAGCACTACGGCGGCACCGCCGACTGGGAGGCCGTCGCCCGCCTCAAGGAACACGTCCCGGAGATCCCGGTGCTCGGCAACGGCGACATCTGGTCGGCCGAGGACGCGCTGCGGATGGTGCGGGAGACCGGCTGCGACGGGGTCGTGGTCGGGCGCGGGTGCCTGGGCAGGCCGTGGCTGTTCGCGGACCTGGTGGCGGCGTTCGAGGGGCGGCACGAGGACATCGCCCGGCCGTCCCTGCGCCAGGTCGCCGACGTCATGGTCCGGCACGCCGGGCTGCTCGGCGAGTGGCTCGGCGACGAGTCCAAGGGCGTCGTCGACTTCCGCAAGCACGTCGCCTGGTACCTCAAGGGCTTCGCGGTCGGCAGCGAGATGCGCAGGCGTCTGGCCGTCACCTCCTCCCTGGCGGAACTCCGCGAGGGCCTCGACGAACTGGACCTCGACCAGCCCTGGCCCGTGGGCGCCGACGGACCCCGCGGCCGTACGTCCGGCAACAACCGGGTGGTGCTGCCGGACGGCTGGCTGAAGGACCCCTACGACTGCGCCGGGATCACCGAGGACGCCGAACTGGACACCTCGGGCGGCTGAGCGCTCAGTTCGTCTTCGGGTGCGGGGTGGAGCCGAACGCGGTCAGGAACCTGTCGCGGAAAGCGCTCATCTTCCACACCGGGGCGTCGTGCGCCGGGCGCAGACCGTCGGTCCAGTTCCAGGAGCCGATCGCGTCGAGGACCTTCGGGTCCTTGGCGACGATGGAGATCGGCACGTCACGGCTGGCGTGGTTGCCGCTGACCCGGGCGATCGGCTGGTGGTCGCCGAGGAAGACCAGGACCGTGTCGTCGTTGCCGTAGCGCTGTAGCCACTGGGTGAGCGCGGTCACCGAGTACTGGACCGACTTGCCGTACTCCTGGCGGGACCTGGTGGTGTCGGCGATGACGTCGGACGCCTTGTTGCCGGCCTTCTGGATGGCGTCGAAGACCGAGCCGTCGCCCAGTTCGTCCCATGGCACCATCTTCGGGATCGGCGCCCACGGCTGGTGGCTGGAGGTCAGGATCAGCAGCGACATCCGGGACTTGCCGCCGGCCGGCTTCCTGCTGTGCACCCGGTCCTGGAACTGCTGGAGCGCGTACTGGTCGGGCATCGTCGACCAGCTGAACTTCGGCCCCTTGTAGCCGAGCTGGAAGGCGTTGTAGACCTTGCCGAGGCCGTAGAAGCTCTGCTCCGGCCAGCCCTTCTGGATACCCGGCATCACACCGACGGTGTCGAAGTCACCGGTCTTCTCGAACGCCTTGGTCAGGCTCAGGTGGTCGCTGGCCATGACCGTCCGGTACCGCTGCTGGTTGCTGACCCACAGTCCGGACATGGTGGTGGAGTGTCCCAGCCAGCTGCTGCCGCCGTACGTCGCCGACGTCAGCCAGCCGCTCTTCGCGGCGTAACCGGCCTTCTTCAGCATCGCCGTCTGCGCGTCCAGCGTCCTGTCGACACCGGGTGCCTCGATCGGGTCCTCGATGGCGCTGCGCCCGTAGCTCTCGATGAACGTGAAGACCACGTCCTTGCCGCGCAGCGCCGGCACCAGCTGGTCGCCCGGGGTGTTGCCGAAGGCGTCGACCTTGGCGACCTTGCGGAACTCGGCCTCGTCCTTCAGCGTCAGCTGCACGGTGCGCACCTGCGTCTTCAGCACCGCGGTCGCCTTCTGCGCGGCGAGCGGCGAGCCGGCGACCGACAGGCCGAGCGCGTTGCAGGTGATCCACACCGTGCCGACGATCAGTGTCCCCCGGGTGGCCTTCGTCCGGACCCGGGCGAGCTGGTCGGAGACCCGTACGGTGGCCAGCGCGACGATCCCGATCAGCAGGAAGACCAGCAGCACCGCGCCGACGGTGATCGCCAGCTCGACGGTGCCGCCGAGGGTGTCCTTCAGGTAGCCGCGGGCGTCGGGCAGCAGGGACCAGTCCAGGATGATGTTGAAGGGACGGCCCAGGTAGTCGACGAACCCCATGTTGAAGAAGTCCACGATGGTCAGCGCACCGACCACCGCCCCGGCGACCGAGGCGAGCACCAGCCGGTAGCGCCGCGGCAGCGCCAGCAGCACCACCGCGCCCATGACCGCCTCGGCCGGGATCCGCACGAACGTGACCGGCTTCAGGCCGCTGAGCGTGTTGGGCATCAGCAGGCAGGCGTAGACGAGGAGGGCGGAGAGCACGGTGACGGTGACGGAGAGCACCCGTGCGGCAGAGGGGTGCTCCGCGCGCCACCGCTGCCATATCCGAGGCCGCCGAACCGGGGTACCTGCTTCGGGGGCGGCGCCGGGAGAGGTGGTGGGCGCCGCGTCGGGTGCGGCTCCGGTACGGGCGTGCGGGGCGGGTTGCGAAGGGGCCTCGGGCGACGCTCCGACAGCGGGCTCGGCCTCGTCACCGCTTTCGGAGGCGGGCTCGGGGGCGCCCTCGGAGGCTCCGGGCTCCGGCGCGACAGCGACTGCGTCCCGCGCCTCGGGGGCGCCCTCGGCCGACGCCCCGGAAGCAACTCCGGTACGCGCGTCCATCCCGACCTGTCCACCGGCCTCGGGGGCGCCCTCGGCCGACGCCCCGGAAGCAACTCCGGTACGCGCGTCCATCCCGACCTGTCCACCGGCCTCGGAGGCGCCCTCGGCCGCGGCCTCGTCACCGGCGCCGGCCGCGGCCTGGGCACCGGTCCTGGCCGCGGCCTCGTCACGGGTTCCGCCCGCGGGCTCGGGGACGGTCTCGCCGTCGGCCTCGGGGGTGGGCTTGGCAGTGGCCTCGCCGGCGGCGCTGGCCGTGGGCTCGGGAGTGGTCTTGCCGTCGGGCTCGGGAGTGGTCTTGCCGTCGGGCTCGGCGGTGGCCTCCGGCCTGGCCCCCCTCCTGGCCCCCCTCCTGGCCCCCCTCCTGGCTTCGGGCTCGGCTTCGCCGGCGGTCCTGGGGTCGGTCCGGTCCGAAGCGGCTTCGGTGGTGGTCTTCTCGGTCGCGGCCCTTGCTCCGGGGGCGGGGGTCGCGTGGTCCGCGGGCGCGTCCTCGCCCACGGCCCCGTGCTCGCCCGTGGGCGCCGCTTCGTGCGCGGTCTCCGTGTCCCCGGCGGCCACTGCGGTCCCCTCGGCCTGCTCGGCCTCGACCTCAGCCCCGGGCTCCCCGGCCGTGCTTGATGACTGGCGTGTGCTCGTGTGCTGAGGCAACCCGGAGGTCCTTCCGTGCGAGACCCGTGAGACGGAGAGGGCGGGTCAACGCTGGGGAGGCCTGGACCCGCCGACTTTCCGTACGGCTCGCAGAAGACCCCGGTTCAGGACCTTCGGCAAACACCGGGCAAACGCATACCGACCAACGCCCCGCACCGGCGCCCTACGCACCCCCCACCGCGGTCAACAGCGCCAACGGAGCCGCCGCCGACCGCGACTCCCGTGCGCACGCGTGCGGATAGGGCACCGGCTCCGGATGCGTCTGGCGCCCGTACCCGGCCAGCACCTCCGGCAGCCGGTGGCCGCCCGCGGTCGCCGCGTCCACCAGCCCGTGCGCCACGGTACGGGCCTCGTCGTGCATCCCGTACCGCGCCAGCCCCAGCGCGATCAGCGCGTTGTCGTGCGGCCACACCGACCCCCGGTGGTACGACAACGGGTGGTACGCCGGCTGCCCCGCGGCCAGCGTCCGCACCCCCCACCCGGAGAAGAAGTCCGGCTCCAGCAACCGCCGTCCGACCTGCTCCCCGTACTCCTTGTCGAGCAGCCCCGACCACAGCAGGTGCCCCGCGTCCGAGGCGAGCGCGTCGACCTGCCGCCCCTCCCCGTCCAGCGCGAGCGCGGGAAACCCGGCCTCCCGCATCCAGAAGTCCCGCTGGAACCGGTCCCGCAGGTCACCGGCCGCCTGTTCGAGGAGCGCCGCGTACGTCTCGTCGGCCCACACGGTCCGCGCCACCCACGCCGTCCGCCGCAACGCGTCGTACGCGTACCCCTGCGCGCCCGCCGCCATCACGGTCCCCACCGGCCGGCTGCCGTCGGCGGAGCAGATCGCGCCGGGGGAGTCCTTCCAGTTCTGGTTGGCGAGCCCGCCCTTGTCCGCGCGGTAGACGAGGTAGCCGAGCGAGGTCAGCCCGCCGTGGTCGAGCATCCAGCCGACGGCCGCGCGCGCGTGGCGCTCCAGCCGCCGGGCCGTCGCGAGGTCCCCGGTGCGTTCCACGTACGCGCCGAGCAGGATCAGGAAGAGCGGGGTCGCGTCGACGGACCCGTAGTAACGCCCGTACGGCACCTGCCCGAAGTGGGCCAGCTCCCCGTGCCGTACCTCGTGGACGATCTTCCCGGGCTGGGCCACGGGGTGCGCGCCGGTCTCGGTCGCCTGGGTGGCGGCGAGCGCCGGGAGGGTGGCGGCGGCCAGCTGCGGGCGGTAGGGGAGGGCGAAGAGGGAGGTGAGCAGGGCGTCGCGGCCGAGCAGGGTGAGGAACCAGGGGGCGCCCGCGGCGGGGACCCGGAGCTGCTCCCCGTCCGGTCCGGTGGCCGGCACCTGGAGCGTGGCGAGGTCGGCGAGGCCGCGGGCGCAGGCCGCTGCCAGCTCCGGCCAGCCGGTCGGGAAGGCCACGCCCTCCACGAACTCGCCCTCTTCGGCGAGCAGCTGCTCGTTGAGCGCGGCCGGGTCGCGGGGTACGCGCAGCGCCCGCCGGTCGCCGTGCGGGCGCCCGATCACCCGGACGACCAGCTCGGTCGTGCCGTACGGCGCCAGCTCCAGCGTCCACACCATCCGCCGGGCCCCGGTGCCGGTCTCCTCCACGCCGTCCGGCGCCGGGTCGGCCGTGATCGTCGTACAGGACCGCCATTCGCCCCGCCGGTAGCCGAACTCCATCCCGTCGTCGAGGATCTGACGGGAGCGCACCGCACCGGACTTGGTGTAGGTGCGGTGGTCGGCGCGGAGTTCGAACTGGTCGGTGAAGTCGGCGTCGGCGGTGATCGCGAGCCGGATCGTGGTGGGCACGGGGCGGTTGCTGGTGACCCGCAGCGACTCGACGAACGCGCCGTCCCCGACGGCCTGTTCCCGGAACAGCGTGTGCGCGGGCGGTTCCTGGCGGCCGCCGCGCGGCACCAGCACGCAGCGCGCGCCGTCCCCGTCGGCGACCGGGGTGAGCACCTCGGGCAGCGCCCCGTCGGCCGTCAGCTGCCAGCGGCTGAGGTGCCGGGCGTCCCGTACGAACAACCCGTCCGGGGAGCCGCCGCCCCGGACGCCGCTGATGTCGCCGTGGTCGTCCACAGCGGCGAAGGTCTCGCCGTGCACGAGCAGGTGATGCCGGTCCGTCATCCCCGGTCCCCTCCTTTGTCACCCAGGTCGAACGTGCCGCCCACGACGAAGACACGTCGTTTTGTCAGGTCTTGTCAATTTTTAGAATGTGTTGACTGTTTCAGGTGTTTCGCGTGCTTCGTGCTGTGGTGCAGGTCGAGGGCGAGTGCCGCCGTCCAGCTGAAGCCGGTCGCGCCGCACGCCTCGCCGGTGCCCGGGTCGACGTACTCGGCGAACCCGCTCGCGCCGGCGGTCCCCACGAGCGCCTCGGCGAGCGCGTCCGCCCGCTCCAGCTCGCCGTGTTCGCGCAGCCCCCGCTCCAGCAGCCAGCCGGTGTTGAACCAGGCGGGCCCGCGCCAGTAGCGGTGCGGGTCGAAGGCCTCGCCGAGCAGGTCGTAGCTGGGGACCAGACGGGTGGCGGTGCCGAAGTGCGGGCCGGTCAGGGTCCGTACCAGCGCGGCGGCGGTCTCGGCCGGCAGCTCGGGCAGGAGCAGCGGGACCAGCCCGGAGACCGAGCGCTCGGGGATCAGGCCGCCGTCGCCCCGCAGGTCCCGGCAGAGGAAGATCTCCCGCTCCGGGTCCCACAGCCGGTCCACCAGCGCCGCCGTCAGCCGCTCGGCCCGCGCGTGCCGTGCCGTGCCGGTCGCCCCCAGCTCCCGCGCGATGCGGGCGAGGGCGTGCTCGGAGGCGACGAGCAGCGCGTTGAACGCGGGGTCCTCGACGGCGAACTCCCGCCCGTGGTCCGCGTACCCGGCGTCCCGGTAGTCGGCCGCGAGCCGCACGTACCGCCCGTAGTCCAGGTCCGTCGGCCGGTCCTCGGGGGCGCCGTGGTCCAGGTCGGCCCGGCGGAAGGAGCGCGCCGGGGCCGGGACGACGCGGGAGAGGGGGGCGTCCCAGCAGGGGCTGTTGTCCATCCCCTGCTCCCAGGGGTGGACGACCGAAACCAGCCCGCCGCCGCCCAGGTCGCGCCGGTGCAGCAGATAGCGGTGCCAGGCGGCGAGTCGCGGGTAGGCACCGGCCAGGAAGCCGCGCGCCCGGGACAGGCCCGGGTCGGCCAGGTGCACCAGCCAGACGGCCAGCGCGTGCACGGGTGGCTGCACGATCCCGGAGGTCTGTACGGTGCGCGGGGCGCCCGCGGCGCGGCCCGCGGTCGAGGAGCGCCAGAAGTCCGGGCTCGGGAAGTACGCGTCGAGGGGTACGGAGGGGTTGAACACGATGTGCGGGATCCGCCCGTCGGCCCACTGGGCGGCCAGCAGCGTCTCCAGCTCCGTCTGCGCGCGCAGCGGCGACAGGTGCCGCAGCCCGATCGCCACGAACGCCGAGTCCCAGGACCACTGGTGCGGATACAGCCGCCGGGAGGGCACGGTCGAGGTGCCGGTCCAGTTCGCGTCGAGCACCCGCGCGGCCGTGACGTGCAGGGACGCCGGGCCGTTCGGCAGCGTGGACGGTGGATCGTATGCGATCTCGTGAGCTGGCGCAGAGGCGGTGAGCTGGGCAGTGCGATCCACTCGGGACTCCCCGAAGACGTCCGGCCGACCGGGTTTGGCTGTGGCTACCGTAGGGTTACGTCTATTTAACACGCAAAACTCAATATGTAATGCAAGCTTGAGAAACACAAGGGGGTGCGCATGACCGGACGTCCGGGGAGAACCGGCAGGGGCGGCGGGCAGGCGAACGCGGGCGAACTGCTCGAACTGGTGCGCAGTGGACGGGCCGTGACGCGCGGTGCGCTCCAGCAGGCGACCGGACTCTCCCGTGCGACCGTCGGTCAGCGCCTGGACCGGCTGTTCCGCGCGGGCTGGCTGCGCGAGGGCGCCGGCGGCCCGGTCGGCTCGCCGCTCGGCGGACGCCCCTCCATCACCCTCGAGTTCGACGACTCCCACGCGGTGGTGCTCGCCGCCGACCTGGAGACGCGGCACGCCCGGGCCGCGGTGCTCTCGCTGAGCGGCGAGATCCTCGCGGAGCACTCCGGCACCCTGGTCATCCAGGAGGGACCGGAGGCGGTGCTTCCCGAACTCGGCCGCTGGTTGGCCGAGTTGCTGACGAAGACCGGTCACCGCGCGGACGAGGTCTGCGGGATCGGCCTCGCGGTACCGGGTCCCGTCGACATGGACACCGGCCGGGTCGTACAGCCCCCGATCATGCCGGGCTGGGACGGCTACGACATACGGGGGCGGCTGGCCAGGGCGTTCACGGAACACACCGGCGCGCCCGCGGTCCCGGTCGTGGTGGACAACGACGCGAACCTGATGGCGTACGGCGAGCAGCGCACCGGACACCCCGACTGCTCGGCGTTCGTCCTGGTGAAGGTCTCGACCGGCATCGGTGCCGGGGTCGTGGTCGACGGCGCCGTCTTCCGGGGCGTCGACGGCGGCGCCGGGGACATCGGCCACATCCGGGTGGGCGCCGAGGCGCAGTGCCGCTGCGGTTCGTACGGCTGCCTCGCCGCCGTCGCCAGCGGTGGCGCGGTGGCCCGGCGGCTGACGGAGGCGGGGGTGCCGGCGGCCTCGGGCTCGGACGTGCGGGATCTGCTCGCCGCGGGCCATCCGCAGGCGGCTGCGCTGGCGCGGGAGGCCGGCCGCCGGGTCGGGGACGTGCTGGCGACGGTCGTCACCCTGCTCAACCCCGGGGTGCTGATGATCGCCGGGGACCTGGCGGGCACCCCGTTCCTCACCGGTGTGCGGGAGCTGCTGTACCAGCGCGCGCTGCCCCGCTCCACCGCCCACCTGGACGTCGTCACCTCGCGACTGGACGAGCGGGCGGCGCTGGTCGGTGCCGGGCTGCTGGTCGTGGCGCAGCTGTACGCGCCGGAGCGGGTCGAGGAGCGGCTGCTGGCGCTGGGCGTGTGACCGGCGCGTGTGACCGGTGCGTTTCCGTCCCGTTCCGCTGTCCGCATGGTGAACCCGGGCGGTATGTGGCAGCGTGATTCTCGCCACCCTTGATAAGGGTTGCGCTCAGATGAGCGGATCATGGGCGACTGCACTTCTCCAAGGGGTGGCACTGGGTGCCACCCCTTGATCGTTCATCGATCGAAATCAGACGTGCGGGATGGTCGCTCAGATGAGCGAAATCGTGCGGCGATGCGCGATGATGTGTTCAAGAACTGAAAACACAACCGGACTACGGCTTGCCAAGCTTTGACTTTCAATCCACTGGCGGACGACCGGTTACGGGCGCATGACACGCGAGTAGACGTACCCAGACGCCTTCGATCTGGGTATGTTCCTCGCCGTCAGGGCAGCCACCGCGTCCTCGAGGGAGTCGAGACCCGTGTCGGAAAACAAAGAACCCCACGTAGCGAAGTTCGTCTACGACTTCACCGAGGGAAACAAGGACCTCAAGGACCTCCTGGGTGGCAAGGGCGCGAACCTCGCCGAGATGACGAACCTGGGACTCCCCGTTCCCCCCGGCTTCACCATCACGACGGAGGCCTGCAAGGTCTACCTCGACAGCGGCGCGGAGCCCGCGGCACTGCGTGACGAGGTGAGTGCGCACCTCGACGCCCTCGAAAGCCGGATGGGCAAGAAGCTCGGCCAGGCCGACAACCCCCTGCTCGTCTCGGTCCGCTCCGGCGCCAAGTTCTCCATGCCCGGCATGATGGACACGGTCCTGAACATCGGCCTCTCCGACAAGTCGGTCCAGGGCCTGGCCAAGCAGGCCGGCGACGACCGCTTCGCCTGGGACTCCTACCGCCGCCTCATCCAGATGTTCGGCAAGACGGTCCTCGGCGTCGACGGCGAGCTGTTCGAGGAGGCCCTCGACGCGGCCAAGGACGCCAAGAAGGTCACCGTCGACACGGACCTGGAGGCGGCCGACCTCAAGAAGCTGGTCACCAGCTTCAAGAAGATCGTCAAGGCCCAGGCCGGCCGGGACTTCCCGCAGGACCCCCGTGAGCAGATGGACCTCGCCATCAAGGCGGTCTTCGAGTCCTGGAACACCGACCGCGCCAAGCTCTACCGCCGCCAGGAGCGCATCCCCGGCGACCTCGGCACCGCCGTCAACGTCTGCTCGATGGTCTTCGGCAACCTGGGCCCCGACTCCGGCACCGGCGTCGCCTTCACCCGCGACCCCGCCTCGGGACACCAGGGCGTCTACGGCGACTACCTCCAGAACGCCCAGGGCGAGGACGTGGTCGCGGGCATCCGCAACACGGTCCCGCTCGCGGAGCTGGAGCAGATCGACAAGAAGTCGTACGACCAGCTGATGCAGATCATGGAGACGCTGGAGAACCACTACAAGGACCTCTGCGACATCGAGTTCACCATCGAGCGCGGTCAGCTGTGGATGCTCCAGACCCGGGTCGGCAAGCGCACCGCGGGCGCGGCCTTCCGGATCGCCACCCAGCTCGTCGACCAGGGCCTGATCGACGAGACCGAGGCCCTCCAGCGCGTCACCGGCGCCCAGCTCGCCCAGCTGATGTTCCCGCGCTTCGACGACCAGGCCAAGGCCCAGCAGGTCGGCCGGGGCATCGCGGCCTCGCCGGGCGCGGCGGTCGGCAAGGCGGTCTTCGACTCGTACACCGCGGTGAAGTGGTCCCGCTCGGGCGAGAAGGTCATCCTGGTCCGCCGCGAGACCAACCCCGACGACCTCGACGGCATGATCGCGGCGGAGGGCATCCTCACCTCCCGGGGCGGCAAGACCTCCCACGCGGCCGTGGTCGCCCGTGGCATGGGCAAGACGTGCGTGTGCGGCGCGGAGGACCTCGAAGTCGACACCAAGCGGCGCCGGATGACGGTCCCGGGCGGGCACGTGGTCGAGGAGGGCGACGTCATCTCCATCGACGGCTCCTCCGGCAAGGTCTACCTGGGCGAGGTCCCGGTGGTCCCGTCCCCGGTCGTGGAGTACTTCGAGGGCCGGATGCACGCGGGCGCCCAGGACGCCGACGAACTCGTCGAGGCCGTCCACCGCATCATGGCCTTCGCCGACCGCAAGCGCCGGCTGCGGGTGCGCGCCAACGCCGACAACGCCGAGGACGCGCTGCGCGCCCGCCGCTTCGGCGCCCAGGGCATCGGCCTGTGCCGCACCGAGCACATGTTCCTCGGCGACCGCCGCGAGCTGGTGGAACGCCTCATCCTGGCGGACACCCAGGAGGACCGCGAGGAGGCCCTGCGCGCCCTGCTCCCGCTCCAGAAGAAGGACTTCGTCGAACTCTTCTCGGCGATGGACGGTCTGCCGGTGACGGTCCGCCTCCTCGACCCGCCGCTGCACGAGTTCCTCCCGGACATCACGGAACTCTCGGTCCGCGTGGCCCTCGCGGAGTCCCGCCAGGAACCCCACGAGAACGAACTGCGCCTTCTCCAGGCCGTCCACCGCCTGCACGAGCAGAACCCGATGCTGGGCCTGCGCGGCGTCCGCCTCGGCCTCGTCATCCCCGGCCTGTTCACCATGCAGGTCCGCGCCATCGCCGAGGCCGCCGCCGAACGCAAGAACGCCAAGGGCGACCCCCGTGCGGAGATCATGATCCCGCTGGTCGGCACGGTCCAGGAACTGGAGATCGTCCGCGAGGAGGCCGACCAGGTCATCGCGGAGGTCGAGGCGGCGACCGGCACCAGCCTCAAGCTGTCCATCGGCACGATGATCGAGCTGCCGCGGGCGGCCCTGACGGCCGGTCAGATCGCCGAGGCGGCGCAGTTCTTCTCCTTCGGCACCAACGACCTGACGCAGACGGTCTGGGGCTTCAGCCGCGACGACGTGGAGGCCTCCTTCTTCACCGCGTACCTGGAGAAGGGCATCTTCGGGGTGTCCCCCTTCGAGACGATCGACCGGGACGGCGTGGGCTCCCTGGTCGCGGCGGCGGCCAAGGCCGGCCGCGCCACCCGCCCCGACCTCAAGCTGGGCGTCTGCGGCGAGCACGGCGGCGACCCGGAGTCCGTCCACTTCTTCCACGAGGTGGGCCTCGACTACGTCTCCTGCTCCCCGTTCCGCATCCCGGTGGCCCGCCTGGAGGCCGGCCGGGCGGCGACCCAGTCGGAGGGCAGCGACCACCGCTGAGGCCGCACGGCCTCCCACGAACCCCGGGTCCGCCGTCCGTCCCCGACCCTCAAGACCGATGGACGGCGGCCCCGGCACACAAAAGAGGGGCGGCACCCTGTGCGGGGGGCGCCGCCCCTCGGTGCGTTCACGGTCCTCAGAGCAGGCCGTGGTCGTCCAGTTCCTTGAGGAGGGCGGCGCGGGTGGGGTCGCCGGTGCCGGGCGGGGTGGGGGTGGCGGCGTCCGCGGGTGCCGTCCGCATCCGGCGGTCCCGGAAGAGCCAGGCCCCGGCCAGACCGCCGAGCAGCCCGCCGAGGTGGCCGAGCCAGCTCACACCCGGGGTGCCGGGTACGGCCACGGTGAGGAGGTAGGCGAAGGAGGCGCCCATGACGACCCCCACCAGCGTGTCGATCAGGTGCCGGTCGAAGAGTCCGCGTACGACGACGTAGCCGAAGTACCCGAAGATCAGGCCGCTGGCGCCGACCGTCGCCACGTCGCCCCGCTCGAAGAACCAGACCACGGCGCCACTGCTGACGGCGATCAGCAGAGTCAGCGCGAGGAACCGCAGCACGCCCCGGTAGGCGGCGAGGAAGCCGAAGACGAACAGCGGGCCGGAGTTGCTCTCGATGTGCGCCCAGCTCCAGTGCAGCAGCGGGGCGACCAGGATGTCGGGCAGCGTGCCGAGGTCGCCGGAGACCACCGCGTAGTCCCTGGAGAGGGCGTAGTGGTCGGCGAAGTTCGCCAGTTGCACCAGCCAGACGGTCACGAGCAGCCCGAACATCACGAAGAACGCCTTCCGCGCCTCCGCGACCATCTGCTCGGGGCTGTCGAACCCCCGCACACCTTCCCCTGCACCCACGCCGGCCTCCCCCTGCATCGCATTCCCACCCACTCCGGCGCACTCTACGACAGCCCGCCGCACCGTCACCCGGGCCCGTGCGGGCGGGTGGGGGTCAGCTGGTCAGTGAGGTGGCCAGCTCGTCGGTGAAGCGGGTGATGTGGGTCAGGTGTGGGCCGTCGCGGGCGATGCGGAAGCCGTGGCGGCGGGCCCAGAAGGCCGCCTGCACGGCGTGCAACTGGGCCCAGCGGCGGACTCGTTCGCGGTCGAGTTCGGCTGCTTCGGCGAAGACGTCGAGGAGCCGGTGGGCGGCCCTGCGCAGGTCGCCGGTCCGCATGAGGCTCAGGGCGCGGGACTTCAGGAGTGTGCCGGCGTCGTAGGCGGGGTCTCCGGCCCAGCCCTTCGGGTCGACGGCCAGCCAGGGTTCGCGATCCCCCCGGAGGATGTTGCGCGCGTGCAGGTCGCCGTGGACGAGGGTGTCCGGCTGGGCGCGGCCCAGTTCGCGGGTGGTCGCGACGGCCGCATCCAGCACCCGCGGCGGCAGCCCGTGCGCCAGCTCGGCGGCGTCCCGCCGCAACTCCCTCTCCCAGGTCCCGGCCCGGTCCCGCAGACGTGGCAGCGCCGCCGGTGCCGGGACGGCCAGGCGGTGGTTCAGACGGCCCGCGATCGCCACCACCGTCTCGTCGTCGGACTCCAGCGCCGCCAGCGTCGTCATGTGGGCCCGCTCCAGCAGGAGCGCGAAACGGGCGTCGTCCCGTCCGTGCAGGAGGACCGCTCCGCGGCCCCGCCAGGCCTCGAAGGCGTCCGGTTCGTGGACGTTGCCGGGATGCGGGAAGGACACCTTGACGACGGACCGCCTGCCGGACGGCCGCTCCCGTACCGGGACGACCACTCCGACGCCCCCGTGCGTCACCTCGCCGTCCGGCTCGCAGTCCCAGCTCTCCAGCAAGCCCGCGACGATGGAAGGGAGTTCGGCGATCCACGCCGCCCCGCGGTCGCCCTCGCGGCCGACCGTGTCACGTACCAGCCCCTCCGGAACAGCGATCATCCCGGCACCCTACGCGTCATCCCCGCATCGCACGCCCCTGCCGGGCGGCCCGTACGGTGGCTACAGCGAGGCGCCGCTGTCCACCAGGAGGTCCGTGCCCACCATGGACGCGGCGTCGTCCGAGGCCAGGTACAGCACGGCCGCCGCGATCTCCGCCGTCGCCGAGACCCGGCCCAGCGGGAGGGTCGCCCGGGCCCGCGCGGCGCGGTCCGCGTCCGTCTCGCCCGCGCGCAGCGACATGGCGGTGGCCGTCGCCCCGGGGCTGACGACGTTGATACGGACCCCGTCCTTGATGTGGTCCAGCGCCGCGCCCCGGCTCAGTGCCGTCACCGCCGCCTTCGTCGCCGCGTACGCGGCGGCCCCGGCGGACGTGGTGTGGACACCGAAGTTGGAGGAGACGGTGACGATCGCACCGCCCGTCGGCTGGGTCCGCATCCGGCGGATCTCCGCCTGCAACGCGAGGTGCACCCCCGTCACGTTGACCGCCAGCTGCTCGTGCCAGTCGGCCTCCGGGAGGTCGGCCAGCGGCACACCGCCCCGGAAGATCCCCGCGTTGTTGACCGCCACGTCCAGCGAGCCGAACCGGTCCACGGCGGCCGCGACCAGCCTCATGGCGTCCCCCGGCCGGACGAGGTCGGCCGGTACCGCCGCCGCCTCGCCGCCCCGCTCCTCGATCAGCGTCACCGTCTCCTTCAGCGGCCCCTCCCGGCGGCCCGCCACGACCACGCGCGCACCCTCCGCCGCGAACGCCAGGGCGGTGGTCCGGCCGATGCCGCTGCCGGCCCCCGTGACGAGTGCCGTACGGCCCGAGAAACGGTTCCCCGTGGTCATGATCTCCCCTTTGGCAGAACGATTTTCAGAACGATCGGTTCAGTATGAAGACGGAAAGAAACCCCCCGGCGCTGTGGAGAGAGCGTGGGGCGTCCGTCAGTCCAGCAGGCGCAGCACCTGGTCCGCCGCGTCCCGGACCCGGGCCGGGTCCGTCGACGCCTTGCCCACCACCCGCAGGCCCTGGAGCAGCACCAGCAGGGTGCGGGCGAGGGCGAGCGGGTCGCGGTCGGCCGGCAGCTCGTGCTGGGCCTGGGCGCGGACCAGGGCGGTGTGCAGGACCGTCTCGACACGGTCCCAGTCCTGCTCGACGCTGCGCGCCGCCGCCGGGTCGTGCGGGGCCAGTTCGGTCGCCGTGTTGGTGACCAGGCAGCCGCGCAGCCGCAGGTCGTCGACCGCGGACTCGTCGGCGTACTGCCGTACCAGCGCGCGTACGGCCGGCAGCGCCGGACCCGGCTGGGACAGGCGGTGCAGGAGGGTGGGGAGGCGGTCCCGCCGGTAGCGGTCCAGCGCCTTCAGGTACAGCTCGTGCTTGCCGCCGAAGGTCGCGTAGAGGCTGGCCCGCCCGATGCCCAGGTGGGCCACCAGGTCGGCCACGGAGGTGGCCTCGTAGCCGCGCCGCCAGAACAGCTCCAGAGCTGCCAGCAGCGCGGCGTCCGGGTCGAACTCCTTGGTCCTGGCCATGCGCCAGAGCCTAGATTCATCGAGAACGATCGGTCAAGAAATCAGTCGTTCAGGCCGCTCAGGGCGTGGCCGCACCGGCTGGCTGCACCGGCGGTGGCTGCACCGGCGGTGGCTGCACCGGCGGTGGCCGCACCGGCTCCTACACGGCGGCCCGCACCTCGTAGGCCGTCACCCGGACCGCCTCGTCGTCCAGGCACTCGCCGGTCGTCAGGTCGAAGCGCTGCTTCAGCAGCGGTGAGGCGACGAACGGGCGGCCCTGGTGGGTGCCGGTCAGGCCGCGGGAGAGGACCGCCGCACCGCCGAAGGGGTCGCGGTTGTCGATGGCGTACAGGCGGTCCGTGCGGTCGCGGAAGACGGCGACCTGGCGTCCGTCCGGCAGCAGTGCGGCCACCCCCCGGCCGGGGGTCAGCAGGCTCAGGTCGCAGACCGTGAACCAGCTGTCGGCCAACTGGAGCTGGACCTTCAGATCGGTGGTCTCGGGGGCCAGGGTCATCGCTGGGCGCTTCCTTCCAGTACGTCTGCGGCGGGGCGCATGCCGATGGACAGCAGCGGCAGGTCCGGCTTGATCTGGTCACGCTCGGGCACGAAGCCCACGACCGGGTCGGGGGTGTCGGGGGCGTTGACGAAGGACACGAAACGGGCGAGCTTCTCGGGGTTGTCGACGGTCGCCGCCCACTCGTCGGCGTAGTGGGCGACGTGCGCCGCCATCAGGGACTCCAGCTCCTCGCAGATGCCGAGCGAGTCCTCGACGACGACGTCACGGACGTGGTCCAGGCCGCCCGGGATCCGCTCCAGCCAGGTCGACGTGCGCTCCAGCCGGTCCGCCGTGCGGATGTAGAACATCAGGAACCGGTCGATCAGACGGACCAGTTCGGCGTCGGACAGGTCCTGGGCGAGCAGGTCCGCGTGGCGCGGCGTGGCACCGCCGTTGCCGCCGACGTAGAGGTTCCAGCCGCCCGCGGTGGCGATGACGCCGAAGTCCTTCGACCGGGCCTCCGCGCACTCCCGGGCGCAGCCGGACACCGCCGACTTGAGCTTGTGCGGGGACCGGAGCCCGCGGTAGCGCAGCTCCAGGTCGATCGCCATCCGGACCGAGTCCTGGACGCCGTACCGGCACCAGGTCGAGCCCACGCAGGACTTCACCGTGCGCAGCGCCTTGCCGTAGGCATGCCCGGACTCGAAACCGGCGTCCACCAGCCGCATCCAGATCAGCGGGAGCTGCTCGACGCGCGCCCCGAACATGTCGATGCGCTGACCACCGGTGATCTTCGTGTACAGGCCGAAGTCGCGGGCGATCTCACCGATCGTGATCAGGCCCTCGGGAGTGATCTCACCGCCGGGGATGCGCGGAACGACCGAATAGGAGCCGTTCTTCTGGAGGTTGGCGAGGAAGTGGTCGTTGCTGTCCTGGAGGGCCGCCTGTTCGCCGTCCAGGACGTACCCGCTCGCGCCGATCGTCGGGGCGAGGGACGCGATGATCGAGCCGACGGCGGGCTTGCAGGTCTCGCAGCCGTCGCCGCCCCGGGCCTCCTCGCGGCCGTACCGGTCGAGCAGGTCCTGGTAGGTGTTGACGCGCAACGCGAGGACGATCTCGTACAGCTCCTCGCGGGTCTGCGCGAAGCAGCCGCACAGGCCCTTGTCGACCTCGACGCCGGACGCCTCCAGCTCCGCGGTGACCAGCTGTCCGAGGACCTTGACGCAACTGCCGCACGTCGTACCGGCCTTGGTGCACTTCTTCACCTCGGGCACGGTGGTGCAGCTGTGCCCGGTGACGGCCTCGCGGACGGTGCCCTTGCGGACGTTGTTGCAGGAGCAGATGACCGCCTCGTCCGGCAGTGCGGCCGGGCCGAGCTGGACGCCCTCTCCGGCGCCGGCCGGCAGCACCAGCGACTCGGGGGCGACCGGCGGCACCGAACCGGTGAACGCCTTCAGCGTCCCGTACGCCTCCGCGTCGCCGACCAGGATGCCGCCGAGCAGGGTGCCGTCCCGGCCGATGACCAGCTTCTTGTACAGGCCCGAACGGGCGTCGGAGTAGACCACGTCCAGGCAGTCGTCGCCCGTGCCGTGCGCGTCGCCGAAGGAGGCCACGTCCACGCCGAGCAGCTTCAGCTTGGTCGACAGGTCGGCGCCGGTGAAGGCGGCCTCGTCGGAGGCGATGGTCGCCGCGGCCGTCTCGGCCTGCTCGTAACCCGGCGCCACCAGGCCGTACACCCGGCCGTCCGCCGCCAGCGCGCACTCGCCGATCGCGAACACGTGCGGGTCGCTCACCGTACGGCACTGCTCGTCCACGGTGATTCCACCGCGGTCGCCGACCGACAGGCCGCAGTCCCGGGCGAGTTGGTCACGCGGCCGGACTCCGGCGCTGAACACCACCAGATCGGTGGCGAGTTCGGAACCGTCGGACAGCTTCATGCCGGTCACGGCACCCGCGTCGTCGACCACGATCTCCTGCGTGCCCACGCCGGTGTGGACGGTCAGGCCCATCTCCTCGATGGTGCGCAGCAGCGCCGCGCCCCCGCCCTCGTCCACCTGCACCGGCATCAGCCGGGGTGCGAACTCCACGATGTGGGAGGTGAGTCCGAGCCCCTTGAGCGCGCCCGCGGCCTCCAGTCCGAGCAGGCCGCCGCCGACCACGGCACCCGTCGAGGCGTTCTTCGCGTACTCCTCGATCGCGAGCAGGTCCTCGATCGTGCGGTACACGAAGCAGCCGGTCGCCTCCCGGTGCGGGACCGGTGGCACGAACGGGTACGAGCCGGTGGCCAGGACCAGCGTGTCGTACCCGAACACCGCGCCGGACGCGGCCGTCACCGTGCGGGCTTCCCGGTCGACCGCCACCGCGGGGTCGCCGACGTACAGCTCGATGCCGTGGTCGTCGATGAACCGCGCGTCGGTCAGCGAGAGTTCGTCGGGGCTGGTGCCCGAGAAGTACGAGGTGAGGGCGACGCGGTCGTACGCGGGACGCGGCTCCTCGCAGAGCACGACCACGCGGTGCGTGGCGGTCAGGCCGCGCCCGGCGAGCGCTTCGAGGAAGCGCTGGCCGACCATGCCGTGGCCGACGAGCACGATCGTGGGGGTGGCCCCGGGGGCGGTGGTCATCAGGAGCCTCCATCGTGGGTGAGCAGGTGGAGCGGGGGGACGCCACCGGCGAAGGGCACGGCGGACGCGCCGGACCCGGCGGGCGTCACTGACCTGGCGGATGCCACGGGCCCCGTGGTCGGCACGGGTCCGGCGGACGTGACGGATCCGGCGGACGTCGCGGATCCGGCGGATGCCACTGGTCCGGCCGCCGCCAGTGGTCCGGCGGGCGTCACGGGCCCAGTGGGCGGCACGGGTGCCGTGGGTGGTGTCGTCGGTGGGGTCGGCGTCGGCATCGGCGGCACGGGCCTCACCGGTGCTCCCGGTGCTCCCGGTGCCCCCGGCGTGCCGGATTCCCCGAGTCGTCGGGCGGGGCGGGCGCCCGCGAGGCCGGCGCCGGTCACCACCACACGCGTATTCGAGGTCATGTCCAGGAGCGTGCGCGGCGGACGTTACCCGACCGCATCACCCCTGTTTCCCGCGCGGAACGCTGCCCTCTTCGCAGACGGCGGAGGAGTGTGAGGGGCATCGGGCACGGCGGACAGCGCCTGTGAGGCGCCCGCAACGCGCCCGTGTCGGCGGAGTCGCGGTACCGGCGCGGGCGGGGGCCCCGGTGGTCAGCGGCTCCCGGTGAGGTGGGCGAAGACGACGACGTTGCCCTGGTAGCCGGTCGTGCGCGAGTAACCGCCGCCGCAGGTGATCACCCGCAGCTCGGGACGTTTCGCGGCCCCGTACACCTTCTCGTCGGGGAAGTCCCGGGCCTGGTAGACCTCGACCGCGTCCACCGTGAAGACGGCGACCGACCTGTCCCGCCGGTCCACCTCGATGACCGCGCCGCGCCTGAGGGCGCCGAGGTCGTAGAAGACGGCGGGCCCCTCGGTGTTGTCCACGTGCCCGGCGACGATCGCGGTGCCGGTCTCGCCGGGCTTGGTGCCCGCCTCGTACCAGCCGGCGAGGTTCTTGTCGGCGGCGGGCGGCACGTCGAGGCTGCCCGCGGAGGTGAGGGCGAGGCCCATGAGCGGGGCGTTCACGCGGATGGCGGGGATGCGGATCCGGGTGGGCGGGGAGGGCGGCAGCGCGGGGGTCGCGAGGCGTTCCTCCCCGGGGTCGGGGCGGCCCTCCGCGGCGGACGGCTGGGGCGGGGCGTCACGCGGCCCCGATCCCGGGCCGAGCAGCCAGACGCCCGAGCCGAGGGCCACCAGGGTCACGGCGGCTATCGCGGTGTCCCCGATCCTGCGCATGCGCACCCCTCTTTCGAAGGCGACCGAACGTGTGACCCCCTACCCCCTCCGGGCCGCGAGGGGCGTCGGACCCGGAGGGGGTGGGATGGCGGTACCGGCGGACGGACAGCGGAGGGTGTCCGTCAGAACGCATCGCCTCTCGCCCGGCGATGCAGGAGCCAGGTACCGCCCGCGGCGGCGACGGCCAGAGCCGCCACGCCCGCCGCGGTCTGCACGGGGTCGGTGCCAAGGGCACCACCGACCCCCGTCTTCACACTGCCGTGGGGTTGCAGCGGCCCCGCGGCCGGCGTCAGCGCCACCGTCAGGTCACCGGTGGCCCGGCGGGTCCCGTCGGCGCACTTCGCGACGATCTCGTACGTCCCCGGCTGCGCGCTCGGCGGCACCCGGAACGCGCCGATCGCCTCGCCCTCGTGCGTGCTGGGCGCGAGCGTGAACGTCCCGGCGCCGACCGGACCGGCGTCGCCGACGGCCGACCCCCGCTCCCCGCACACCGCGGTGTTCACCGTGACCTGGGCGCCGGGCGCCGCGGTCGAGGGGTACACGTCCAGGCCGCCGGAGCCGCTGCCGTAGGCCGGCGCGGTCGCGCCACCGGCCGCGGCCACCGCGAGCGCGGCTCCGGTCAGCAGACGGACGGTGCGTCGCATGGTGCTCCCTCGCTCCTGGTCGGGCTCTCGTCCACTCCCTTGCTCTTCCGAGGTAAAGGCAGGCGGGCCGGACCCGCTCCCCGAGATTCCGTCGGCTGTGGGATGAACGGGTGTCACAGAGCGGGTTTGCCAGGGGTGTTGCGAGCCCGTTCTGGCAGGTCAAAGGGGCTATAGAAAGAAAGCGGAGGGAAATGTATGAAAAGCACACGGACGGCGGGTCGTGGGGGGAGTGAACGGGTGACCCGCCGGAGCCATGGACGAGTCCCGGAGTCACGGGCGAGCCGTCGGAGCCGCCGTTCCGTCCCTAGACCGCGCCCTCCGGCACCATCCGGATCGCCGCGATGTCGAACTGCAGGCGCACCGTCTCGCTCACCATCGCGCCGCCCTCCGCCAGGCGGGAGTTGTACGACAGGCCCCAGTCCATCCGGTTGATCGTGGTCGTGCCGTCGAAGCCCACGCGCTGGTAGCCGAAGGGGTCGGTGACGTGGCCGATGTAGGTCAGCTCCAGGTCGACCGGGCGGGTCCGGTCCTTGATGGCGAGGTCGCCGGTCATCACGTAGACGTCGGGGGACTTGAGGCGTACCGCCGTGCTCTGGAAGCGCATCCGCGGGTAGGTGGCGGAGTCCAGGAAGTCGCGGCCCGTCAGGTGGGCGTCCCGCTGCTCGACGCCGGTGTCCACACTGCCCGTGGACAGGATGATCTCCGCCTGGGAACGGGACGGGTCACGGCCGTCGAAGTAGAGCCGGCTCTTGTACTCGGTGAAGGCCCCGCGCACCGTCGTCACCATCGCGTGCCGGACCGAGAAGCCGATTCTGCTGTGCGCCGGGTCGATGATCCACTCGCCGGTGAGGGCGGCGAGCGCGGGGTCCGGCAGAGCGGGCGCGGAGCCGTGGGGGGAGGATGCCTGCGCGGAGCGGGGCGAGGCCGTGGGGGTGCGCCGGGCGGTGTGGGGGCGGCTGAACAAGTTCATGTTTTATCTAGTTAGTGCACGAGGGAATGTGCCGCAAGGGCTTGCCGCGACAACGGAGTTGCGGAATTCGGTGGCCGTCACGGAATTCACACACATCCGCCATCGGATCCGCTCAGCGGCAGTATGAATGCCCCGGCTGTTCCTTGAATTCCGGGTATTCACCCTGTTCGCCGCTGTTTGCCATGGGGTACGAGGTACGGGGTGCGGCCGCCCCGGCCCGGTGCGCGGCCCCGACCGGGGCGGCCGACGTCATGCGTCCCGCGGTCCGCTCAGTTGACGTTCACCGCGCTCCAGGCCGCCGCCACCGCGTTGTACTCGGTGCTGCCGGCGCCGTAGAGGTCCCTCGCGGCGTTCAGGGTCGCCGTCCGCGCGCCCGCGTAGTTCGTCGAGGACGTCATGTAGACCGTCAGCGCGCGGTACCAGATCGCACCCAGTTTGTCCCGGCCGATCCCGGTGACCGTCGAGCCGTTGTACGTCGGCGAGTTGTAGCTCACGCCGTTGATCGTCTTGGCGCCGCTGCCCTCCGCGAGGAGATACGCGAAGTGGTTCGCGACGCCGGACGAGTAGTGCACGTCCAGGTTCCCGACCGAGGAACTCCAGTAGTCGGCCGAACTCCCGTCCTTGGACGGCTGGTCCATGTACCGCAGCGCCGTCTTGCCGAAGCCGGAGCGGACGATCTTCTCGCCGATCAGGTAGTCGCCCGGGTCGGAGGAGTTGTTCGCGTACCACTCCACCAGCGTGCCGAGGATGTCCGAGGTGGCCTCGTTCAGGCCGCCGGACTCGCCCGTGTACGTCAGCGCCGCCGTCTTGGAGGTGACCCCGTGGGTCATCTCGTGGCCCGCCACGTCGAGGGCGACCAGCGGCCCGAAGGTGGTCCCGTCACCGTCGCCGTACGTCATGCAGAAGCAACTGTCGTCCCAGAAGGCGTTGTTGTAGTTGCTGCCGTAGTGGACGCGGTTGTACGAGCCCTTGCCGTCACCGGCGATGCCGTTGCGGCCGTGGACGTTCTTGTAGTAGTCCCAGGTCTCGTTGGTGCCGTACTGGGCGTCGACGGCCGCCGACGAGCGGTCCGACGTGGCGCCCGTGCCCCAGTGGTTGTCGGCGTCCGTGAACACCGTGTTGGGCGCCCGGCTGATGCAGATGCCGAAGATGCACAGGTCGGTCTTGTTGGCCGCGTCCCCGGTGAACGTGTTGCCGCGGGTGGGGTCGGTGAGGTTGTACGACGACCCGGACTGCGTCGTCTGGAGCGGGACCGTGCCGCTGTACAGGGACTTGCCGTCGCCGGCCGCCGTCTCGATGCTGTCCCAGGCGTCGATCTGGGCGCCGGTGCGGGCGTCCGTCAGCACGGTGCGGGCGACCGGGTTGCCGAGCGAGTCCTTGCCGACGGCGTTGGTGCGCCAGGCCAGCTTCGGGGTGCCGTGCAGGGCGTTGACGACCAGCTGCGGCTTGGCCCGCACCTGCTTCAGCGCGTCGCCGAGGTGTGCCGCCCGCAGTGCGTTCACCGCGAGGTCGGCGGCCTTCGGGGCGGATATCTCCGGCACGACCGAGGCGAGGGATATCGTGCTCCGGGTCGCCCGGTCGGCGCCGCGGTACGCGCCGTCCGCCTTGAGGTGGACCACGAAGTCGCCGCCCAGCACCGGGAGCTTGTGGTACGTGCGGTCGTAACGGACGTGCTGGGCGCCGTTCTTGTCGACGATCACGTCCCGGACCGAGGTGCCCTCGGCGGAGGTGAGTCCGAGTCCGGCGGCGTGCTGGACGAGCGCCTCGGCCGCGTCGGCGATCGCGGTGGCCCGGGTGGGTCTGGCGTCGGCGTGGGCGGCGGGGGAGAGTGCGGCGGCCAGCAGGGTCGCGGTGGTGGCGGCGACGCCGGCGGTGGCGAGACGGGAAACGCGGGTGTTCCGGGTCCGGCTCATCAGTCTCCTCGGAGAGTGCCTCGAAGGCGTGGGGTGGCGCTGATGACGAGACAGATTTAAGGGGCCATGACATGTCATGTCCATAGCGCCTCCATGGAGATGTGTGTGGGGACGGCGTGGGTGGAGAATCCTTTCTGTGACCGCCCGGAACCCCCACCACCTCCCGCTCTTCGTCTACGGCACCCTCCGGCCGGGCGAGCCCAACCACGACGCGTTCCTGCGCGGCCGCACGGAGACGGAGGAACCGGGCCGCCTCGCCGGCGCGGTGCTCTACGACGGACCCGGCTATCCGTACGCCGTCGCGGAACCCGGCGGAACCGGCCTGGTCAGCGGTGAACTCGTCACCGCCCGGCCCGAGTCGTACGACCGGCTCCTCCAGGAGCTGGACGAGCTGGAGGAGTACGTACCGGGCGATCCCGCGAGCCTGTACGTGCGCGTCGAACGGGAGGCCCTACGACTGCGGGACGGGGCCGCCCTCCGGGCCTGGGTGTACGTCGCGGGACCGGCCGTCGCCGAGCGGCTGCGCGCCCGGGGCCGGCGTATCGACGGCGGCGACTGGCTCGGGCACCGGAGGCCGGCGGGGCGGTGACCCTCCCGCCGGACGCCTCAGCGGCCGTCGGCCAGCGCGCGGGCCACCCCGGGTTCCTTCCGGCCGAGGAACGTCGGGTTCGGCTGAAACACCACGTCCAGTGCCGCCTTCGCCGCCGCGAAGACCTCCCGTGTCCCGCCGTAGTACCAGGTCACGTCGTGCTTGGCGTCGACCCCGACCCCGTACGACGTCACACCCGCCGCCTCGCACAGCGCCACCGCACGCCGGATGTGGAACCCCTGGCTGATCAGTACCGCCCGGTCCACGCCGAAGATCCGCCGCGCGCGGACGCAGGAGTCCCAGGTGTCGAAGCCCGCGTAGTCGGTGACGACACGGGTGCCCGGGACGCCGTGCCGGGTGAGGTAGGCGCGCATGGCGTCCGGCTCGTCGTAGTCCTTGCGGCTGTTGTCGCCGGTGACGAGGACCACCCGGATGCGGCCCTGCCGGTACAGCCGCGCCGCCGCGTCCAGACGGTGCGCCAGGTACGGCGACGGCTCGCCGTCCCACAGGCCCGCGCCGAAGACCACGGCCACGTCGGTGCGCGGCACGTCCGCCACCGTCCGCAGCCGGTCCGCCGTCGACACGTACAACCAGGTGGCCGGCAGCAGCGCCAGGACGCAGCCCGCCACCACACCCTGCACCAGCCGCCGCCGGCCGGTACGGGTGCGCGGCAACCGCGGTCGGCGGATCTTCATACGGGTGTCCCCTCTGTCGGCCCTGTCGGCCCCGGGCCCTGTCGGCTTCGACCATGGAGGACGCCGCCCGGGGCGTTCCGGTTCGCTCACACCGCACGGGTGCGTACCGTGAAGCGCCGGAAAACAGCCGTGACGGTCAGGCAACGGCCGCGCAATCTCCTCCGGTGAGGATGCTCCTATGACGGTGACCGACCTTCCCCCGCGCCCCGGCCCGCCCGCCCTGGTCCTGGTGGCCCACGGCAGCCGCGACCCGCGCGCGCTCAGCACCGTACGAGCGCTCCAGGACCGGGTGCGCGCCCTGCGCCCCGGCCTGCCCGTGCACCTCGGTCACATCGAACTGAACGCACCGCTGCTCCCCGACACCCTCGCCGCTCTCGGGGAAACCGAGGCGGTCCTCGTCCCGCTCCTCCTCGGCCGCGGCTACCACGTCAAGCGGGACATCCCGGAGACGGCGGCCGCCGCCCGCGCCCGCACGCGCGTCGCCGCCCCGCTGGGTCCGCACCCCCTCCTGGCCGACACGCTGCGGGCCCGCCTGCTGGGGGCGGGCTGGCGCCCGAGGCCCGCGAGCGCCGTGGTCCTGGCGGCGGCCGGCTCCCGCGACCCCGACGCCAGGGTCGACACCGACCGCATGGCCGGTCTCCTCGCCGCCCGCCTGGGCGTCCCGGTGCTCCCCGCCTACGCCTCGGCGGCGGCCCCGACGGTCCCGGAAGCGGTCACCGCCCTGCGCGCGAAGGGGCGCCGGCACATCGCCGTCGCCTCCTACTTCACGGCCCCGGGCCGCTTCGCCACCGAGTGCGCGGCAGCGGCGCCGGGCGTGGTGGCGGCCCCCCTGGGAGCCCACGCCGCGATGGCCGACCTGGTCCTCCACCGCTACGAGCGGGCACTGGGAACACCGGTGACCGTGGCCGCCTAGGGTGCGTCTGCGGCCTCGGGTGCGTTGTGGTCGATCGCGCAGTTCCCCGCGCCCCCAAGAAGGTGGGTCCACTGGGCCGCCCCGAAAGGGGCGCTGGGGGTACCCCCAGCCGGAGGCTGGGGGAGGAACTGCGCGACAAGCCCCCACGTACCCGCACTCGCGAACGCACCCCGACCCGGCAGACGAGTAGGCACCTCACAACCCCCTTTCTGCCACCACCAACCCGTACTGTCGACCCATGGCAGTCCCCGCACCCGCACCCCCGCCGGCCTACGACCCGGCGTCAGCCGACCGCTGGGCCCCCGAACCCGACAAACGCCCCGGCCGCACCGCCTTCCAGCGCGACCGCGCCCGTGTCCTGCACTCCGCCGCCCTCAGAAGGCTCGCCGGCAAGACCCAGGTCGTCACCCCCGGCACCCCCGCCCAGGCCTGGGACGCCAGCCCCCGCACCCGACTCACCCACTCCCTCGAATGCGCCCAGGTCGGCCGCGAACTGGGCGCGGCCCTCGGCTGCGACCCGGACCTGGTGGAGGCCGCCTGCCTCTCCCACGACCTCGGTCACCCCCCGTTCGGCCACAACGGCGAACAGGCGCTGAACGAGTTCGCCGACGACTGCGGCGGTTTCGAGGGCAACGCCCAGTCCCTGCGGCTGCTCACCCGCCTCGAGCCCAAGCGGTTCACCCCCGAGGGCTCCGTCGGCCTCAACCTCACCCGCGCCGCCCTCGACGCCGCCACCAAGTACCCGTGGCCGCGCGGCGCGCACCCCACCGACCCGGCCTCCCCGAAGTTCGGCGTGTACGAGGACGACCGGCCGGTCTTCGACTGGGTCCGCAAGGAGGCCCCGGGCACCCGCACCTGCTTCGAGGCCCAGGTCATGGACTGGTCCGACGACGTCGCCTACTCGGTGCACGACGTCGAGGACGGCCTGCACGCCGGCCACATCGACCCCGACCGCCTGCGCGCCGAGTCCGAACGGCAGGAGGTCTTCGCCGTCGCCGTCGGCAGATACGTGCCCGCCGACACCGACCCCGCCGAACTCGCCGCCGCCCTCGACCGGCTCCGGAACGAGGAGTGGTGGCCGCACGGCTACGACGGCAGCGCGGTCGCCCAGGCCCGCCTCAAGGACGCCACCAGCCAGCTGATCGGCCGGTTCTGCCTGGCCGCGGAGAACGCCACCCGCGAGCGGTACGGCACCGGCCGGCTCACCCGCTACGGCGCCGAACTCGTCGTACCGCGCGAGGCCCGGCTGGAGTGCGCGGTACTGAAGTCCCTCGCGCACCGGTACGTCATGCAGCGCGCCGAGCAGGAGCGGATCCGCGCCGAGCAGCGGATCGTCGTGGCCGAACTCGCCGAGGCGCTCACCGCCCGCGCGCCGGAGGGCCTGGACCCGCAGTTCCGGGCGCTGTTCGACACGGCCGGTGACGACCACGCCCGCAAGCGCGTGATCGTCGATCAGATCGCCTCGCTCACCGACGCCTCCGCGCGGTGGTTGCATGCGAGGCTGACGGGGCGTATGTGAACCATGGGTGACCCTGCGTGTCCGGATCCACCCCCGAACGGGTCAAGATCGCGGCACCGAAGGTCACTCCCCCTTCCCGCATCACGCTGCGTGCGGGAGGCTCACAGTGCGGCGCATGTGGGCGGCATATGTGGCGGCACCCTCACGAGGAGGCTTCAAGTGGTCGACGCGGACCAGACATTCGTCATCGTCGGTGGTGGACTCGCCGGAGCGAAGGCGGCCGAGACCCTCCGGGCCGAGGGTTTCAGCGGCCGGGTGATACTGATCTGCGACGAGCGCGACCACCCCTACGAGCGGCCGCCGCTCTCCAAGGGCTACCTGCTCGGCAAGGACGAGCGCGACAGCGTCTTCGTCCACCAGCCCGCCTGGTACGCGCAGAACGACGTCGAACTGCACCTCGGCCAGACCGTGGACCGCGTCGACCGCGCCGCCAAGACCGTCCGCTTCGGCGACGACGGCACCCTCGTGCGCTACGACAAGCTGCTGCTCGCCACCGGCGCGGAGCCCCGCCGCCTGGACATCCCCGGCACCGACCTGGCCGGCGTCCACCACCTGCGCCGCCTCGCGCACGCCGAGCGCCTCAAGGGGGTCCTCGGCGCGCTCGGCCGGGACAACGGGCACCTCGTGATCGCGGGCGCCGGCTGGATCGGCCTGGAGGTCGCGGCGGCGGCGCGGACGTACGGCGCCGAGGTCACCGTCATCGAGCACGGACCGACGCCGCTGCACGGCGTGCTCGGGCCCGAGCTGGGCAACGTCTTCGCCGAGCTGCACCGCGAGCACGGGGTCCGGTTCCGCTTCGGGGTGCGGCTCACCGAGATCGTCGGACAGGACGGCATGGTCCTCGCCGCCCGCACCGACGACGGCGAGGAGCACCCGGCGCACGACGTCCTCGCGGCGATCGGCGCGGCCCCGCGGACCGGCCTCGCCGAGGCGGCGGGCCTGGAGATCGCCGATCGTGCGCACGGCGGGGGCGTCGTCGTCGACGCACGGCTGCGGACGTCCGACCCGGACATCTTCGCGGCCGGCGACGTGGCCTCCTTCCCGCACGGGCTGTTCGGCACGAGCCTGCGCGTGGAGCACTGGGCCAACGCGCTCAACGGCGGCCCGGCCGCGGCGCGGTCGATGCTCGGGCAGGACGTGCCGTACGACCGGGTGCCCTACTTCTTCACCGACCAGTACGACCTCGGCATGGAGTACAGCGGGTGGGCGCCGCCCGGCTCGTACGACCAGGTGGTCATCCGGGGGGACGCGGGGAAGCGGGAGTTCATCGCGTTCTGGGTACGGGAGGGGCGGGTGCTGGCCGGGATGAACGTGAACGTGTGGGATGTCACAGAACCGATCCAGCGGCTGATCTCCTCGCGGGCCGCGGTGGACACCGATGCCCTGGCGAACCCTCACGTGCCGTTGGAGTCACTCGCCTAGCCGTCTGCCGGGACCTGTCGTTCTGCGGGTGGGGAGGTGCGTGGTTGCGCGCGCAGTTCCTCCCCCAGCCTCCGGCCGGGGGTACCCCCAGCGCCCCTGAGGGGCGCTGCACGTGCTCCAGTGATGTCGGACCGTCCCCGTAGAATTCACCCGTGGCCGGACGGATCAATGACGAGGATGTGAAGGCGGTACGGGACGCGGTCCCGATCGACGCCGTCGTGTCCGAGTACCTCCAGCTGCGCAACGCGGGCGGCGGGAACCTGAAGGGCCTGTGCCCGTTCCACGACGAGAAGTCGCCGTCCTTCCAGGTCAGCCCCAGCAAGGGACTCTTCCACTGCTTCGGCTGCCAGGAGGGCGGCGACACCATCACCTTCGTGATGAAGGTGGACCACCTCTCCTTCTCGGAGGCGGTCGAGCGGCTGGCCGGCCTGGCCGGGATCACCCTGCGCTACGAGGAGGGCGGGTACAACCCGTCCCACCAGCGCGGCGAGCGGATCCGGCTGGTCGAGGCGCACAAGATCGCCGCTGTCTGGTACGCCGAGCAGCTCGCCGGCAGCCCCGAGGCCGAGACCGGCCGGGTCTTCCTCGCCGAGCGCGGCTTCGACCAGGCCGCCGCCGTGCACTTCGGCGTCGGCTACAGCCCCCAGGGCTGGGACCACCTCACCCGCTACCTGCGCGGCCAGGGCTTCACCGACAAGGAACTGCTGCTGTCCGGGCTGTCCCAGGAGGGGCGGCGCGGGCCCATCGACCGGTTCCGCGGCCGCCTCATGTGGCCGATCCGGGACATCGGCGGCGAGGTCGTCGGCTTCGGCGCCCGCAAGCTCTACGAGGCCGACACCGGCCCCAAGTACCTCAACACGCCCGACACCGCGATCTACAAGAAGTCCCAGGTCCTGTACGGCATCGACCTCGCCAAGCAGCACATCGCGAAGGCCAGCCGCGCGGTCGTGGTCGAGGGCTACACGGACGTCATGGCCTGCCACCTGGCCGGGGTGACGACGGCCATCGCCACCTGCGGCACCGCCTTCGGCGGCGAGCACATCAAGATCCTGCGCCGGCTGCTGATGGACAACGGCAGCGCCCGCGTGATCTTCACCTTCGACGGCGACGCCGCCGGCCAGAAGGCGGCCCTGCGCGCCTTCGAGGACGACCAGAAGTTCGCCGCCGAGACGTACATCGCGATCGCCCCCGACGGCATGGACCCCTGCGAGCTGCGCCTCGCCAAGGGCGACGAGGCGGTCGCCGACCTGGTCGAACCCCGCACCCCCCTCTTCGAGTTCGCGCTCCGCCAGGTGGTCAGCCGGTACGACCTGGACACCCCCGCGGGCCGTGCCGCGGCCCTCGACGAGGCCGCCCCGATCGTCGCCCGGATCAAGAACAGCGGCGCCCAGCACGAGGTCGCCGTGGAACTCGCCGGCATGCTCGGCATCCTCGACACCCAGTTCGTGGTGAAGCGGGTGGCGCAGCTGGCGCGCTGGGCCCGGGAGAAGGGCGGCCGAGGGGGCTCCGCCCCGGCCCGCGGCCCGCAGCAGTCGTCGTACGACACCGCCGCGCGCCCCGCGGTCTCCGGTCCCGCCCTCAACCTCCGCAACCCCGTCTACGCCACCGAACGCGAGCTGCTGAAGCTCGCCCTGCAACGCCCGGAGCTGGTCTCCCCGGCGTTCGACGCGTACGGCGTCGACGAGTTCACCGCCGCCCCCTACGCGGCCGTACGGCAGGCCATCATGGAGGCGGGCGGCGCCGAGAACGGCGTCCACGACCCCCAGGAGTACCTGGTCCGCGTCCGTGAGACCGCCCCCGACGACGCCGTCCGCGCCATGGTCACCGAACTCGCCGTCGAGGCGATCATGCGCCGCACGGTCGACGAGAACTACGCGGGCGAGCAGCTCGTGACCGTCCGCCGCCGGGCCGTCGACCGTCGTATCCACGAGATCCAGATCACCCTCACCCGCCTCGGCACCGGCGGCGACCCCGCACAACTCGCCGCCGTGCAGAACGAGTTGTGGGTACTCCAGCAGTACGGGCAGGCACTGCGCGAACACGGCCCGGCCGCTCTCTGAACCCGAGGCGCCCCGGCGGGATGACCGTGGGGTCACGGACCGGACGCAAAAAGTCACCGCACGCCCCTCGTGGCGGCGATGTGTCTTACCCCACACTGGGGGGCGGTGCCTGAGTCCTCGGAGCGCGGCCGGCCCGTCCCGGACGGGTCCGACACCCCCGCCGTTCCACTCGTCGCGTACGGGACGGACAGCGGCGAGGCCGTCGTCTCCGCCCCCGAAGTACCGCTGCCGCACCCCCTGGCAGCGATCATCCTGGAGGTCGCCCCCGTGCAGACCCAGACCCTGACCGAGACGGACAGCGGCACGCGCCCGGACGAACCGGCAGCCGACCCCGACGTCCACCCGGGCGTACCGCCGCAGAGCCGCATCGCGCTGCACCCCGAGACGGAGCCGGAGGGCCCGCCCCCGGAGGAGCTCACGGCCGACGCCGGCGAGGAGGACGCCGACCCCGAGCCGTCCCTCGCCCGGGCGCGCGCCGCCGCCCGCGCCGACACCGGCGGCCCCTCCTCCGACCTGTTCCGCCAGTACCTGCGGGAGATCGGCCGGATCCCGCTGCTCACCGCCGCCGAGGAGGTCGAACTCGCCCGCCGTGTCGAGGCCGGCCTGTTCGCCGAGGAGAAGCTCAGCGGTGCCCCCGACCTCGACAGCGAGCTGGCGCTGGACCTGGACCGGCTGGTCGTCATGGGCCGGATGGCCAAGCGCCGCCTCATCGAGGCGAACCTGCGGCTGGTCGTGTCGGTGGCCAAGCGGTACGTCGGCCGGGGCCTCACCATGCTGGACCTGGTCCAGGAGGGGAACCTCGGCCTGATCCGCGCCGTCGAGAAGTTCGACTACGCCCGCGGCTACAAGTTCTCGACGTACGCCACCTGGTGGATCCGGCAGGCGATGTCGCGTGCGCTGGCCGACCAGGCCCGCACGATCCGCGTCCCGGTGCACGTGGTGGAGCTCATCAACCGGGTGGTGCGGGTGCAGCGCCGGATGCTCCAGGAGCGGGGGTACGAGCCGACGCCCGAGGAGGTCGCCGCGCATCTGGAGCTGGCGCCCGAGCGGGTGGGGGAGGTGCTGCGGCTGGCGCAGGAGCCGGTGTCCCTGCACGCGCCGGTCGGCGAGGAGGACGACGTCGCCCTCGGGGACCTCATCGAGGACGGGGACGCGGCCAGTCCGGTGGAGTCGGCGGCGTTCCTGCTGCTGCGCGAGCACCTGGAGGCGGTGCTGTCGACGCTGGGGGAGCGGGAGCGGAAGGTGGTGCAGCTGCGCTACGGCCTCGCCGACGGGCGGCCGCGGACGCTGGAGGAGATCGGACGGATCTTCGGGGTGACGCGGGAGCGGATCCGCCAGATCGAGTCCAAGACCTTGAACAAGCTGCGGGACCACGCGTTCGCGGACCAGCTTCGGGGCTATCTGGACTGACGCCGGGTGCGGGTGAGTGGGGGTCGCTCGCGCAGTTCCTCCCCCAGCCTTCGGCCGGGGGGACCCCCAGCGCTCCTTACGGGGCGCTCCAGCCGGCGCCCCTTTCCAGCTGCGGGCATGCGTGCCGCAAGGGGCGGCACGGGTGGGCGCTGGGGGTCCCCCCGGCCGAAGGCTGGGGGAGGCACCCCGCAGGCGCGGGCGAGTGGAACCCCCCGCCCGCGCCTGCGGCACCGTGCACTGTTCAGTCGACCTCCGCCACCGCCTGGGCAAACTGCGCCTTGTACAGGCGGGCGTACGCCCCGTCCGCCGCCAGCAGGTCGGCGTGGGCGCCCTGTTCGACGATCGAACCGTTCTCCATCACCAGGATGGTGTCGGCGTCCCGGATCGTCGACAGGCGGTGGGCGATCACGAACGAGGTCCGCCCGTGCGCCAGTTTGGCCATCGCCTTCTGGATCAGCACCTCGGTGCGGGTGTCGACCGACGACGTCGCCTCGTCGAGGACGAGGATCGTGGGGTCGGACAGGAACGCCCGCGCGATGGTGATCAGCTGCTTCTCACCGGCGCTGACACCGGTGCCCTCGTCGTCGATCACGGTGTCGTAGCCGTCGGGGAGGGTGCGCACGAACCGGTCCGCGTGGGCCGCCCGCGCCGCCTCCTCGATCTCCCCACGGGTGACCTCGCGCGTGGCGCCGTACGCGATGTTCTCCGCGATCGTGCCGCCGAACAGCCAGGTGTCCTGGAGCACCATGCCGATCCCGGCGCGGAGTTCGTCCCGGGACATGTGCGTGATGTCGACGCCGTCGAGGGTGATCCGTCCGCCGGAGACGTCGTAGAACCGCATGAGGAGGTTGACCAGCGTGGTCTTGCCCGCGCCGGTCGGGCCGACGATCGCGACCGTGTGGCCGGGTTCGACCGTCAGGGAGAGGTCCTCGATGAGGGGCTTCTCCGGGTCGTAGCGGAAGGAGACGTGCTCCAGGGCGACCCGCCCGCGCAGTTCGGCGGGGCGCTCGCCGGGGACGGGGTCCGCCTCCTGCTCCTCCGCGTCGAGGAGTTCGAAGATCCGCTCCGCCGACGCGACCCCGGACTGCACCAGGTTGGCCATGGAGGCGACCTGGGTCAGCGGCATCGAGAACTGCCGGGAGTACTGGATGAACGCCTGGACGTCACCGATGGACAGCGCGCCCGACGCGACCCGCAGGCCGCCGACGACCGCCACCAGCACGTAGTTCAGGTTCGACACGAACATCATCAGCGGCTGCATCACACCGCTGTTGAACTGCGCCTTGAACCCGGCCTCGTACAGCGCCTCGTTCTGCTCGGCGAACTGCTGCGCGGACTCGTCCTGACGGCCGAAGACCTTCACCAGGGTGTGCCCGGTGTACATCTCCTCGACGTGCGCGTTCAGTTTGCCGGTGGAGCGCCACTGCTGCACGAAGTGCGGCTGGGAGCGCTTGCCGATGCGGGTGGCGACCAGGAAGGACAGCGGCACGGTCGCCAGTGCGACCAGGGCCAGCAGCCAGGACACCCAGAACATCACCGCGAGCACGCCGACGATGGTGAGCACCGAGTTGATGAGCTGGCCCATCGACTGCTGGAGCGTCTGGCCGATGTTGTCGATGTCGTTGGTGGCGCGGGAGAGCACCTCGCCGCGCTGCCGCTTGTCGAAGTACGACAGCGGCAGCCGGGACAGCTTCCCCTGGACGTCCTCGCGCAGCCGGTACATCGTGCGGTTGACGGACCGGTTGACGAGCCGGGTCGCCACCGCCATCAGCAGGCCGGCGACGACGTACGTACAGAGCGCGAAGAGCAGGACGTCGCCGACCTGACCGAAGTCGATGCCCTTGCCGGGCGTGAAGTCGGTGCTCTTGAGCATGTCGGCGACGGTGCCCTGGCCCCGTTCGCGCATGCCCGCGAGGACCTGGTCCTTGGTGGCCCCGGCCGGCATCTGCTTGCCGATGACCCCGGCGAACACCAGGTCGGTGGCCTTGCCGAGGATCTTGGGGCCGATCACGTTGAGGGCGACGCTCGCGACCACGCAGACCAGCAGCAGGTAGATCGTGAGCCGTTCGGGTTTGAACCGGGCGACCAGCCGTTTGCCCGAGTTCTTGAAGTCCATCGACCGCTGGTCGGGGCCGCCCCCGCCCATCATGCGTCCCATGGGCCCGGCCATCAGGCGGCCTCCGCTTCCGTCAGCTGGGAGAGCACGATCTCCCGGTAGGTCTCGTTGTCGGCCATGAGTTCGTGGTGGCGGCCGGTGCCGACGACCCGTCCCTCGTCGAGGACGACGATCCGGTCGGCGTCCCTGATGGTCGCCACCCGCTGGGCGACGATGACGACGGTCGCCTCGGCCGTCTCCTGGGCGAGCGCGGCGCGCAGGGCGGCGTCGGTCGCGTAGTCGAGGGCGGAGAAGGAGTCGTCGAAGAGGTAGATCTCCGGGCGCTGCACGAGCGTCCGGGCGATGGCGAGGCGCTGCCGCTGGCCGCCGGAGACGTTCGTACCGCCCTGTGCGATGGGCGCGTTGAGGCCGCCCTCCAGCTTCTCCACGAAGCCCTTGGCCTGCGCCACCTCCAGCGCGTGCCAGAGTTCCTCGTCGGTGGCGTCCGGGTTGCCGTAGCGCAGGTTGGTCGCCACGGTGCCCGCGAACAGGTAGGGCTTCTGCGGGACCAGGCCGACCGTCTTCGCGAGCAGCCTCGGGTCGAGTTCCGAGACGCTCTCCCCGTCCACGAGGACGGCACCGTCCGTGGCGTCGAAGAGACGGGAGACGAGACCGAGCAGGGTGGACTTGCCGCTGCCGGTGGAACCGATCACGGCGGTCACCTCGCCGGGCCTGGCCACCAGGTCGACGGCCTTGAGGACCGGCTCCTCGGCACCCGGATAGCAGAAGCCCGCGCCCCGGATCTCCAGATGGCCGTGCCGGCGCAGCTCGGTGACCGGGGCGAGTGGCGGGACGACGCTGGACTCGGTGTCCAGGACCTCCTCGATGCGCTCGGCGCAGACCTCCGCGCGCGGCACCATCATGAACATGAAGGTGGCCATCATCACGGACATCACGATCTGCATCAGGTAGGCGAGGAACGCGGTCAGGTCACCGATCGCCATCTGACCGCTGTCGATCCGGTGCGCGCCGAACCACACCACCGCGATCGACGAGACGTTCACCGTCGTCATGACGATCGGGAACATCAGCGCGAGCATGTTGCCGGTGGCCAGCTGCATCTCGGTCAGGTCCTTGTTGGCCTTCCCGAACCGGCCCTGCTCGTACTCGTCGCGGACGAACGCGCGGATCACCCGGTTGCCGGTGATCTGCTCGCGCAGCACCCGGTTCACCGTGTCGAGCCGTACCTGCATGGCCCTGAACAGCGGCCGCAGCCGGCGCACGATCAGGGTCACCGAGACGCCGAGCACGGGTACGACCGCCACCAGTACCCCGGACAGCGGAACGTCCAGGCCGAGGGCGAGCACGATCCCGCCGACGCACATGATGGGCGCCGACACCATCAGCGTGAACGTCATCAGGACCAGCATCTGGACCTGCTGTACGTCGTTGGTCGTACGGGTGATGAGCGAGGGCGCCCCGAAGTGACCCACCTCACGCGAGGAGAAGGACTGCACCCGGTCGAAGACGGCGGCCCGCACGTCCCGCCCGAGCGCCGACGCGGTCCTGGCGCCGTAGTAGACGGCGCCGATGTTGCACACCACCTGGGCCAGCGAGATACCGATCATCAGCGCGCCGAAGGACAGGATGTAGTCCGTGTCCCCCTTCACGACGCCGTTGTCGATGATGTGGGCGTTGAGCGTGGGCAGGTAGAGAGTGGCGCAGGTCTGCAGGAACTGCAGCAGCACCAGGATGGAGATGGGTTTCCTGTAGGGCCTGAGATAGGTCCGCAGAAGTCGTATGAGCACGCTACGTCTCTCGGAGTCGGCGGTGGAGGCGGGGTCGCGCCTGCCCGGTGGGCGGGATCGCTTGCCCTAGGCCCCTATCGTCCGACACTCCACCCGCGTTACCTCAACCGATTAACCCGACGGCGTATCCGCCCTCTGCCCGGTTAGGACCGGAACGCCCCGGGATGGGTCTGTTCCCGCACGGACACGTACTGCTGCCGCACCGCCTGTCCCACCGCCAGTTCGTCACCCGGCTCCAGCACCTGGGCGGTGGCGCCCTGCCACACCGGCGGGGTCCGCGGGTCCAGGGCGCCCTGCGACACCCCCAGCGCCCAGGCCGCCTGCCGCGCCGCGCCGATCGCCGCGTAGTCCGCCGGCTGCGGTACGACGACCTGCGCACCGAACAGCATCGGCGCCGCCGCCTGCACGGCCGGCAGCTCGGCGGCCGGCCCCAGCAGGAAGACCCGCCGCACCTCCGCCCCGCGCCCGCGCAACACGTCGAGCGCGTCGGCGAGCCCGCACAGCATCCCCTCGAAGGAGGCGCGCGCGAGATGCTCGGCCTTCATCGACTCCCGGCGCAGCCCGGCCAGCGTCCCCGCGGTGTGCGGCAGGTTCGGCGTCCGCTCGCCCTCCAGGTACGGCAGCATGACCAGCCCGTGCGAGCCGGGCGTCGACTTCATCGCCAGGTCGGAGAGGCTCTCCAGGTCGGGCAGCCCGAGCAGTTCGGCGGTCCCGCGCAGGGTCCGCACGGCGTTCAGGGTGGTCAGGACCGGCAGGTGCATGCCGGTGGCGTCGGCGAGCGACGTGATCATCCCGGAGGGATCGGCGAGCGCCTCCGGATGCACGGCCATGACCGACCCCGAGGCGCCCAGCGACACCACGGCGTCCCCGCGACCGAGCCCGAGACCGAACGCGGCGGCCATGGTCTCGCCGGTCCCCGCGGAGATCAGCAGCCCTTCCGGGGTCGTACCGGCCGCGTCGGACGGACCGATCACCTCCGGCAGCATGGCCTGGTGCCCGAGGGCGAGTTCGACGAGGTCGGGCCGGTACCCGCCGGTGGCCGCCGACCAGTAACCGGTCCCGGAGGCGCCCCCGCGGTCGGTGGTCCTCCTGACCGGCCGCCCCAGCAACTGCCAGACCAGCCAGTCGTGCGCCTGGAGCAGTACGGCGGTGCGCCGGGCGTTCTCCGGTTCGGTCTTGGCCAGCCAGCGCAGCTTGGTCACCGGCTGGGCCGCCTGCGGCACACTGCCCACGGCCTGCGCCCAGGCCTCCCGCCCGCCGAGCGCGTCGATGAGATCGGCGGCGGCGACCTGGGCGCGCTTGTCGCCGCCGACCATCGCGGCGCGCACGGTGTTGCCCTGGGCGTCGAGCGGGACCAGCGCGTTCTGCTGCGCGGACACGCCGATGGCCTGCACGCCCTCCAGGAGACCGCCGCCGGCCGCCTCACCGAGGGACAGCAGCCAGGCCTGCGGGTCGACGTCACTGGGGCGCGCCGCGCCGTCCGGCGTGTCGACGGGGTGCGGTGCGTATCCCTGCCGGAGCACCGCACCGGTGTCCGTGTCGCAGACCACGATGCGAGTGAAATCGGGTGAGCTGTCCAACCCGGCGACTATCCCCATGCCCGAAATTCTGCCGCACGCGTCACTGTGGTTCGGCCGACGGGCGCCTTTCGGGCGGCGGCCGCCGCCCGCGGCCGCGCACAGGCACGGCCGCCCACCCCGCGGGGTGGACGGCCGTGGCGCAGAAGGGGCCCTACGTGGCGCTGGTGCCCCAGTCGTCCCCGCCGTCGCCGTGGCTGCGCTCGCGCAGCGAGCGGACGCGGGCGGTCACCGAGTCGGGCACCCGGTCGCCGACCTTCTCGCTCACCGTGTGCAGGGCCTTGCCGGCGTAGACGCGGCCCTGCTGGGCGGCGGCCTCGGCGGTGTTGCGGACGGCCGGGTTCTGGGCGACCTGACGGGCGGACTTCTTCAGCTGTTCGTAGCGCTCGCGTCCGGCACGCGTGCCGAGCACGTAACCCAGGGCGAGCCCGACGACGAACGTGAGCTTGTAACGCATGACGGCGACCCTTCCGGTGTGGGGGAGTACCGATTGGCGGAGCACCCCCCTGCTTGCGCTAATGTATGTGTCGCAGCGAGCGCCCGCCCCCTGGCGACTACCCAGGGAGTCACGTTCGATGCAACGAGGCATTCCTCCGTAGCTCAATTGGCAGAGCAGCCGGCTGTTAACCGGCAGGTTACTGGTTCGAGTCCAGTCGGGGGAGCTCGGTCCTCCGTAGCTCAATTGGCAGAGCAGCCGGCTGTTAACCGGCAGGTTACTGGTTCGAGTCCAGTCGGGGGAGCATGCTGAACGAGGACCCCTGGTGGGGTCCTTTTTCATGTGCCCGGGAACCGCCGGGCCTGCGTCGATGTCCTCAAGGTCATGAACGTCGCAGTTCGCCGACCAGCCGAAGCAGGAGATCGTATGAGCGGCTATGCTGCGGCAGACGGCGCGCACACTTGTACGCGACACGCCGCTATGGGGCGGTAGCTCAGCCGGTTAGAGCAGCGGACTCATAATCCGTCGGCCGTGGGTTCGAGTCCCACCCGCCCCACTTGCGCAGGCTCCTGACCTGCGTAAACGTTCAATTTGTCCTGTCGGGTCGTCAAGTTAGCCTGAACGGACTGAATCCGCTGCTCGCACCTTCGGAGTCCGAGGGCACTCGGGAGAGCTCCAACCTCCCTGACCTGCGGCGGAGCAGGTGAACGCGGTTGTCGCTCGCCGTCCGGGCGGCTGCGCTGATGGGCGACGCCAAGACCCAGGGGCCGTACAGGGGCCGGGACGACACGCTCGTGTCCAGGCCGGCGGTCTCCATGGGCCGATTCGCTGTCCTGTTTGTTCGTTGCGCGGCATCGGCTGCGCGCCGCGGCGCGGTCAGTCGCGTACCGAGCCGACGGCGGAGGCAGCGGAGACACCGTGGTGGGCCTGACCGACCGGTGCCTCGACGTCATCGCCTGGAACTGGGGCTGCCAGTCGCTCTTCGGGAGCCTGGACATGCTGCCGGACGGCGACCGGACTTGCTGTGGCTGGCCTTCATGCCACCCCGGTTCAGGGCGCTCTCTCCGGAGTGGAGGCCGAGGCGGCTGCCATCCTCCGGCAGTTCCGCGACCGACTCGGAGACCGGGTAACGGCGCCGGCCCGCCGGGCCATGGCGCGCCGACTGGAGGAGTCCAGCCCGGACTTCCGAAGGCTGTGGCGGGCCCTGGCCGTCGCGCCTCCCCGCCCGGGGCGACCTCCTTGATCCAGCAGTTGACCGTGGGTTCGTCCACGATGCGGCGGGCGCCGACGGCCCCCCAGGGTTCGAGGGCCGACCAGGGCTTCTGCCTGGTAGCGCTGCCACCAGCACAACGCGCATCTGGAACGCCCTCTGGCGGGACCTCAGGATCGGTGGAGCAAGCAGGGAGCGACTGGAGGCAATGATGCGTGTTGTGGTCTTGGGCGGTACGTCGGGTATCGGCCTGGCGACGGCGGAGAAGCTGACGGCGGCCGGCGCCGAGGTGATCGTCACCGGACGCGACGCCGAGAAGCTGGCCGCGGTCAAGGACCGGGTGGCCGGCGCCGAGCAGGTGGACGGCACCGACGAGCAGGCCGTCGCCGCGTTCTTCGAGCGGGTCGGCTCCTTCGACCACCTGGTGCTCGCCTTCAGCCCGGGCGCGCTGGGCCTCGGCCCGCTGGGCGGCCTGAGCGTCGCGGACATCAGGTCCGCCTTCGACGGCAAGCTGTTCGCCTACCTGACCGCCGTCCAGAAGGCGCAGGTCACCGGCTCCGTCACGTTCGTATCCGCGGCCACCGCGCGCTCCGCCGCCCCCGGCACCGTGACGTTCGCCGCGGTCAACGGCGCGATCGAGCGGATCGTCTCGCCGCTGGCGGCCGAGCTGGCGCCGGTTCGCGTCAACGCCGTCGCGCCGGGGGCCGTGGACACTCCCTGGTGGTCGTTCGTGCCCGAGGAGGCGCGGGCGGGCCAGTTCACCGCGATGGCGCAGGACCTGCCGATCAAGCGGGTCGGCAAGCCCGGCGAGGTGGCCGACGCGATCGCCTATCTCGTCGGCGCGGAGTACGTGACCGGCACGATCCTCCCGGTCGACGGCGGCTTCACGGTCGCCTGACCGCGAACCGCTCCACGGAGCCGGGCCCTGCCGGGCGGCGGCTCCGCGAGAGCCGAGCCGTCCCCCGGGCCCGACCGCGCCCCACCGGATCCGGTCAGGTCCGGTGGGGCGCGGTGCTGTCCGGGTGGGGCGACGACCATGGAGCCGGGCCCCGTCCCGCGCCCTCACTGCGGCAGCCGGACCGACCGCGGGTGCCGGAAGACGTCCGCGGGGTCGTCCGCGGCCTTGATCCGCTGGAGCCGCGGGTAGTTGTCCTTGAAGTACAGCGTGTGCCACGGCGCGCCCGAGGTGTTCCAGGCGGGGCGGCCAGGCCGGTGTCCGGGGAGTTGATGTACGAGCCGTCGGTGGCCCCGTCCGCCACCGGCACCCCTCCGGTCGCCGCGTGCATGTCCTGGTAGATCCCCCGCACCCAGGCGAGGTGCTTCTCGTCCCGCGCCGGGTCCGCCCAGGCGGCCCCGGTGCAGGCCTTCAGGACCGAGTCCCGCTGGGCCACGGCGGTGGCGGCGGGATCCACCGCGTTGACGCGTCGGCCGTACGACAGGAGGTTCACCGCACCCCGCCCGGTGAAGGCCAGGTCGGCCAGGTGCCGGTACATGACGGCGAGGCGTTCGGGACGGTCGTACCGTTCAGGACTCCGGCCATGTGTGCAGCACACCCATCGTGCCGCTGGTCCGCCCCGGCGATCCACCGCACGCTTTGGACGGGGAGGGACCAGGGAGGGGCCCCCGAGTGTGGCGAACTGTTCCAGAAGGCGCGGCACAGCACCGCCAGCGCCACGCCAGTGGCGACGATCAGGGGGCGGCCCGGTCTCCGCGTTCGCGCACCAGCTCGCCCAGCCGCCGTTCCAGGTCCGAACCTGGCTTCACGAGATAGGACACGAGGGTCTTGTCGTCGTCCGCGACATGCATCTTGATGTACTCCAGCTCGATCACACCCAGCAGCGGATGGTTGATGGTGCGCGGCTTCGGGACGAACGGGGCCAGCTCCTTGAGCTGCCACAGCCGGACGAAGTCGGGGCTGGACTCCTCCAGAGCGTCGAGGAGTTCCACGACGTCCGGATCGAGGATGCGCTCGCCCGCCTGGGTCCGGAACAGCGCGAGGGTGTGCGAGGCCTCCTCCTCCCAGTTCTCCGACATCGCCCGTACCTCCGCGGAGGTGAAGGTGAGCCACAGGACGTTGCGGCGCTCGTCGGCGAGGGCGCCCAGGTCGCCGTAGAGCAGTTCGCACCCCTGATTCCAGGCCAGGATGTCGAAGCGCCGGTTGACGATGAAGGCGGGATTCGGGTTCAGGTGGGTGAGCAACAGCTCGTACTGCATGGGGAGTTCGGGGCGAGATGGGGCGTCGCCCGGCGGTACCTCGTCGGCCAGCCGGAACAGGTGGTCGCGTTCGACCGGGTCCAGGCCCAGAGCTTTCGCGAGGCTGCCGAGGACCTGCCGGGAGACCCGGATCTCCCGCGCCTGCTCCAGCCACGTATACCAGGTGATGCTGAGGCCGGCGAGCGTGGCGACCTCCTCGCGCCGCAGTCCCGGTGTGCGCCGCTGGCCGACGACCGGCAGCCCGGCGTCCTGGGGCTTGCGTCGCTCGCGCCGACTGCGGATGAACTGAGCCAGCTCACGCCGCTGTTCCCGCGTGCTCACATGATCCCCTCTTTCTTCCCTACCCGCCGACCAGCCTAGATGGTGGCCGCGCCGGGACCGGCGTGACGGGGCGATGACGGTGCCGTCACGACCCCTGGGCCACGTTCTCCTGGGTTCCAACCGACCACGCTCACGCGCCGACCGAAGGGCCGGACCGATGGAGGACCTCTCCTTCCAGTAAACCGTCGATCGCCCTCTGGTCCATCGGCACGCGGTGAACGAAGTGTTTCTCGCCGACATGGTGCCGATCGACCGTCGAGGATCTTGGCGGCCCTTGCCGATCGATGCTCAACTTTGCCGTTTTCCCAGGTCAGGCGTGCTGATCCGGGTCACTCCTGTGCGGTGAGCACTTCGAGCTCGCGCTCGGTGAGCGCGGAGAGCATCCGCTCCTGCTCGGGGCTGCGGCCGGGCAGGCGGTCGGAGAAGGCGTCGATGAGCTTGCGGGTCAGGCCGGGTGCGATGACCGCGTCCCCGGCGGCCACCGCGCGGATGCCGGCGACCAGTTCGTCGGGCAGCGCGTCCTTGAGCAGGAAGCCGCTCGCTCCGGCGCGTCAACTGGAGCGTAGCGAGGTCGACACCCTTGCGGCCTACGTCAAGGCGCTCGGCGCGGCTACTGCTGCGGTGGGCGTCGAACTCATCGACTCCCAGGGGTCATGGGTTCGAGTCCCACCCGCCCCACCAGTGCAGGGTCGTGACCTGCGGAAACGTTCGTTCTTGGGTATCGGATCGTCAACTTTGCCTGAACGGACTGAATCCGCTGCGCGGGGCTTTGGGTCCGGTGGCCCCCGGGAGTTGCGTCCCGCGGTGACCTGTCCGCCGTAGAGGGCGGCCCGTTCGCGCATGCCGACCAGGCCGTGACCGCCACCCTCTCGGTCGGTCGCCCGGGGTGCTGCGGCCGGTCCACTGTCCTCGACGCTGATGTGCACGGCGCCTGAGACGACGGCGATGACGACGCTCACTGTGGTGTCGGAGGCGGCGTACTTGAGGGTGTTGGTCAGGGCTTCCTGGACGATGCGGTAGACGGCGAGTTCGAGTCCCTGACCGAGGCCGGTCAGGTCGCCCTCGGTGTGCAGGGTGGCGGTGGGACCGGCGTCCCGGACCCTCGCCAGCAGGGCGTCGAGGTCGGCCAGGCCCGGCTGCGGCGCGAGCGGGGTGGCCTCTGGCTTCTCGTCGTCCGCGCGGACGACGTTGAGCAGACGGCGCAGTTCGGCCAGGGCGCTGCGCCCGCTGTCGGCGATGATGTGCAGCGTGTCGGCGCCGCGTTTGGGAGAGGTCTCGGCGAGGCCTGCGGCGCCGTCGGCGAGGCCGACGATCACCGACAGGGTGTGGCCGAGGATGTCGTGCATCTCGCGGGCGACCCGGGCGCGCTCGTCGGCCACCGCGAGGCGGGCCCGCTGATCACGCTCTGTCTCCAGGCGGACGGCCTGGTCCTCCAGAGCGGCGATGTAAGCGCGTGCGACCCGGCCGGCCAGCCCCAGTCCGACCGTCGCCACGGTGCTGACGACCAGTACGGTCACCATGGCCGGGACCTGGGTGAAATACGACGTTGGCCCGTACGACGAGAAGACCAGGCCGGTCACGACCGCCTCGGGAAGGCTGACCGCGAGGGTGACGGCCAGTTGGACCGGGGTCCCGAGACGGGCCACGTTGTACAGGGCCACCAGACGGCTGACGTTGGAGCCCGCCATGACACCGGTGGCGATGTCCGCCACGGACACGGCCGCGATGAAGGCGAAGACCGGCATGGGACGGCGCTCGCGCCACAGCAGTGGGACGGTCAGCCCGATCACCAGCGCCGCCACCGTGGGGACGCCGGGCCCGGAACCGTCGACGGCCTTCGCCAGGGCGGGGATCCCGAACATGGCCTGGAGGACGGGCAGCCCCCAGTGCCTGACCCGAGGGTGGGCCTGGTCGGCCCGGTTCACCCGGACGAACCAGGACAACAGCCGGACGATCATGCGGTGCTCGGAGTCGCCCAGCAGGGTTTCGGGGTCGCCGACCCGTTCCACTGTCGGCGGTGAGGTCACTGCGTACACCTCCGTGGTGCGGGACGACCGCCCGCCGGTCCCCCGGGGGAAGTGGGACCGGCGTGCGGGGTATGGGTGTCGGCCGGGGTGCGATCCGGCCCGGGCTGGCTGCCCAGGGCCAGTCAAGGGGTTGCCTGCCTGGCCCTGGACCGGATCGTACGGCCGTCCGGTCAGCTCCGGCCGGGTGACGCGGGTGTCAGCGACTCGTGCCGCCCGTCGGACTCCAGGTCGGCGTCCTGCTGCTCGGCGAGGGCGTGCCGGAGCTTCTCGCCCTCGACGTCCACGTTGGGCAGGAAGCGGTCGAGCCACTTCGGCAGGGCCCAGGCACGGCGGCCGAGCAGCGTCATCACGGCGGGTACCAGGGTCATCCGGACGACGAAGGCGTCGAACAGGACGGCGGAGGCGAGGCCCAGGCCGATCGACTTGACCAGCAGCACGTCGTCCAGGAGGAAGCCACCGAAGACGGAGATCATGATGATCGCCGCGGCCGTGACCACCCGGGCGCTGTGCCGGAAGCCCGCGACGACCGCCTCGGTGGGCTCGGCCCCGTGCACGTGCGCCTCCCGCATCCGGGTGACGAGGAAGACCTCGTAGTCCATGGCCAGCCCGAACACCACACCGACCAGGAAGATCGGCAGGATGCTCGTGATCGGCGCGCTCTGGTCGACGCCGAGGGCGCCCGCGAGCCAGCCCCACTGGAAGACCGCGACCACGACACCGAGGGTGGCGCACAGGCTGAGCAGGAAGCCGACAACGGCCTTGAGCGGGACGAGCAGTGAGCGGAAGACCAGCAGCAGAAGCACCAGGGCGAGACCCACGACCACCGCGAGGTACGGCACCAGGGCGTCGGAGAGCTTGGTGGCGACGTCGATGTTCAGCGCGGTCGTACCGGTGACCATCATGTCGGCGCCGGTGTCCTTGGTGAACGCGGTGCCATGGTCACGGATGCCGGAGACCAGGTCGATGGTCTCCTGGCTGTTCGGGGAGCTCTTCGGCACGGCACGGATCAGCGCCACGTCACCGGAGGCGTTGAACTGGGCGGGGCTCACCGACGCCACGTCGTCCGTCGTGCCGAGCAGGGTGACCGCGTCCGCTGCCGCGGTCTTGGCGTTGCCGCTGCCACGGGCGTCGACGACCACGGTCAGCGGGCCGTTGTAGCCGGCACCGAAGCCCTTGGTCACGGTGTCGTACGCGACGCGGGCACTGCTGCCCGGGGCGGCGACGGAGTCGTCGGGCATTGCCGTCTCCAGCGACAGCGCCGGAACGGCCAGGGCCAGCAGGCCCACGACGGACACAGCGAGCATCTTCACCGGGTTGCGGGTGACGAACCGCCCCCAGCGCACGCCCATCGACTCGCCCTCACCGCGCTCCAGCCTCCTCATGCGCCCGGTCTTGAGCCTGCCCTTGGTGATCCGCTTCCCGGCGAAGCCCAGCATCGCGGGCAGCAGGGTCAGCGCGATGATCACGGTGAGGCCGGCGAACACCACCGCGGAACCGGCGGTGCCCAGGGCGCGTCCGACGGCCTCCTCCGGGTCCTGGCCGTCCTTGAGCTCGTTGCGGTAGCGGGAGACGATGAACAGCGCGTAGTCGATGGCGACCGCCAGGCCCAGCATCAGCGCGAGGGTCGGGGCGGAGGAGCTCAGGTTCCACAGGTGGGTCGCGATGGTGATCGAGAGCATCGCCATGGCGACACCGAAGATCGCGGTCAGCAGCGGCAGACCGCCCGCGGCCAGCGAACCGAAGGTGATGACCAGGACCACGGCCGCGACCGCGATGCCGATCAGCTCGGTGGGGCCGGTCGTCGCCTTCTCCTTGACAGCCGTGCCGCCGACGTTGACGGTGAGGCCCGCCTTGTCGCCCTCGTCGGCGACCTTGTGCAGGGCGTCCTTGGCCGCTTCACTGACGTCGGCCTGGGCGACCTTGTACGTCACCTGCGTGTAGGCGATCGTCCCGTCCTTGCTGACCGTCCCGGAGACGTACGGGTTCGAGACGCTCGCCACCTGCGGAGCCGTCTTCAGCTCGGCGACGAGGGCGTCGACCTCGGTCTTGGCGCTGCCGGACGTCATCTTCTTGCCGTCGGCCGTCTGGAAGACGACGCGCGCGCCGGCACCCGATGCGGACGCCTGCGGGAACTCCTTGCCCAGCAGGTCCAGCGCCTGCTGCGACTGGCTGCCGGGAACGGTGAAGGTGTCGATGGCGTTGCCCGAGGTGTTCACGGCGCCGAGCCCGAGGCCCGCCAGTACGACGATCCACAACAAGGTGACCAGTCGGCGTCGCCGGAAGGCTAGCCGGCCCAGCCGGTACAGGAACGTGGCCACGGATTACTCCCAGATAGCGGACGAAGAAAGTGGTGCGAAGAAGGCGCCGGTCTCTGCGCGGGCCCAGAACTCACGCTAAGAGCGTTCCGAGCCGTCTCAGCGGCACAAACGGACCGAGTAGCGGCGGCGGCCGTAGTACCCAGGTACTACGGCCGCTCATCCTTGGCTCGGCTCAGACAGGCGTGAGCAGCTTTTCCAGACGCGGCGGCTTCCAGCCGCTGACGTTCTCTTCCATGCATTCGGCTGACCTGCGCGGACGCGGCTGCTTCTGTCGTGAGCGTCCAACTCATCTACTCCCAGGGGCCATTGAGGGGCCACAAGGACAGGAGCACATCGACAAGCACCGCACAGGGCTGACACGGGTAAGCGCGCCTGACCTAGGAAAACGGCAAAGATAAGCGTTGATCGGCAAGGGCCGCCAAGATCCCCGAAGGACTCATAATCCGTCGGCCGTGGGTTCGAGTCCCACCCGCCCCACCAGCGCAGGCCTCTGACCTGCGGAAACGTTCATTTTGTCCTGTCGGATCGTCAACTCCGCCTGAACGGACTGAATCCGCTGCTCGCGGGTTCGGAGTCTGGCGGTGCTCGGCGGAGCCCCAGCCCGTCTGACCTGCGGCGGAGTAGACGAGTTACGTTGTCGCTCGCCGTCCGGACGACTGCTCTGAGAGTCGATGCCAAGACCCAGGGGCCGTACAGGGGCCGGGGCGGCGCAGCCGTGTCCGGGTCGATGGTGTCTCCAGGGCGATTCGTTGTGCCATGTGCAGGTTGCGTGGCACGGGCTGCTGTTCCCAGCGCGGCGGAGCCGGACCCCGGTTCAGCCTCCGAGGCGGTGTGCAAGATGGAGCAGATCTGCCAGGTGCAGCACCCGTCCGTCGAAGCCGGGGAGGGGGACATGGAGCAGCTGGGTCCAGTGAGCGGGGATTGCGCCCAGCCCGTAGTAGGCCCCCGCGAGGCCTCCAGTCACCGCGGCGACGGTGTCCGTGTCGCCGCCCAGGTCGATCGCCGCGCGTATCGCGTCTTCGAAGCTGGTGGTGGTGCGCAGGGCCCAGACGGCGGAGCCCAGGCAGGGCCAGACGGCACCGTTGAACTCGGTCGCCTGATCGGGGTGCCAGTCGGGCGCGAGGACGGTGGCGTAGCGGCCGCGGTGGTCGGGGTGGACGAGAGTCAGAATGTCCGGGAGCGCGGTGAGGGGGTCGGTGTCCTCGAATGTGAGGCGGATGAGTTCGTGGAAGATCGCGGTGCCTTCCCAGGCCGCGCGGTCGCCGTGGGTGAGGGCAGCGATGCGGCGGGCCGCGTCCATGGTGGCTTCTTGGCCGGCGGGCGCGAAGTGAACCGCCGAGGTCGATGCCCGCATCAAGGAGCCGTTTCCCGCTGCTCGCTGGTTGACCTGGAAATGGATCGCGGCGGCGAGGTCCCAGGGCATGCCGTTGGTCAGGACGTCTTCGGTCTGCAGGCCGATGTCCTTGGGGCCTGATGCTGCCCACCGCTGGAAGCGGGCGAAGATGTCCGGCAGATCCAGTCCGCCCCGCTCCAGCAGCGACTCCGCGACCAGGACGGCCATCTGCGTGTCGTCAGTGGCCTCGCCGGGATCCCAGCCCCCGCCTCCGCACATCTCGCCACCGGCACCAGGTGCGGGGAACCGCGCGGAGAAAGCTCCCTGGGGACCGAACTCGAAGGGGCCGCCCAGGGCGTCACCCACCGCTGAGCCGACGACCGTGCCGGCGGCCCGCTGAATGCGCTGCATTCGCGCAGGCTATCTGTGTCGCGCCTACGGCCGCGCGGCCCCATTTTTCCTTCGGCTCCTCGGATCATCGGCGGCGAACGCGTCTCGTCCACGGAGGTGCGTCGCCCGAGACACCTTGGGTCAGCGACACCCGTACAGGTCGCATAATTATGACGAGCCGTACAGGCTCCGCCCAGGGGCACGGCGAAATCATCGAGGGGGGACCCGCCCGTCTCACGCTCGCCGTGGGCGCCGCCCTGCACGGCACCGTGGCGTTCGCGACGCAGGACACAGCCGATCCGAAGGCGGCACTCGACGGCATCGAGGGTCTGGTGCGTGTCCACTGCTGCATGGTCTCCAGCCGCGCTGACCTCTCGGAAGCCCTTCGCGCCATCCCGCCAAAACCACTTAGATCCCGAAGCAGGCGTTCTCGACCCGGCAAGTAGTGACATGCCCGCCGTCAAGGCAGCAGGTGACTGCGAGAAGCGCAGGCCTCCCATTATGACGTCAGCGGTGTATGCTGCCAGTGTAATAAATTGCAGATGGGGGACGTGTGCATGGCTTGGAAGATCGTCGTGGTCGAGCCGGCTCTCTCGTGGCTTCACGAACTGCGCCGCACTGACCGTGACACCCTGATTCAGGTCAGCCAGGCTGTCACTGCCCTTCAGGAGGAAGGTCCCGCGCTGGGTCGGCCTCTGGTGGACACGATCAAGGGTTCGGAGTTGTCGAACCTCAAGGAGCTCCGCCCCGGCTCGGCAGGGGCCACGGAAGTGCGGTTGCTGTTCGTGTTCGACCCGGACCGTCAGGCCGTGATCCTCGTCGGCGGGGACAAAGCCGGGAACTGGTCCGGCTGGTACCGCGTTGCGGTGCCCCAGGCGGAGCAGGCCTACGCGGAGCATCTGAAGCGAATCGATGGAGAGGACGGGGCGCGATGACTGATCACCTCAAGGACCCGCAGGCCGTCTCCTGGGGAGACCTGGCAGAGGATTTCGCCTTCACTGATGCTGAGAAGGATCAGATTCAGAAGGGGGCGCAGGCGATGGTCCTGGCCTCCCGTGTGCATCGCCTCGCCGAGTTGCGGAAACGGCAGCACACCACACAGGTCCAGGTTGCCGAAGCCATGGGCGTCACCCAGGCTCGCGTCTCGCGTATCGAGAAGGGCCAGTTGGAGCGCAGCGAGGTCGACACCCTCGCTGCCTACGTCAAGGCGCTCGGCGGCAAGCTGAAGATCGTCGCTGACTTCGGTGACGAGACCTACGTCCTCGGCTGATCCGATGGGCGCGCCTGATCCGATGGACGCGCCGCGACCAAGGTCTATGTGCAGTTCGGTGAACAATCTCGCTTCTTGAGGGATGGTGCTCCACCTCGGAAAAGGGGATGGGGCATCATCTCGTCGGTAAGGGAATCCGCTGTGCGAGGGTTCCATCCCCTTGGTTGAACTGGGCGGACGCGGAGCCGCTGTGGCAGGAGTCCAACCTGTCGAGTCCCAGGGGCCATTGAGGGGCCACAAGGACAGGAACAGACCGACAAGCCCCACGCAGGGCTGACACTGATCAGCACGTCTGACCTGCAAGAATGGTGTGAATCGGCAATGATCGGCAAAGGCCGCCAAGATCCCTGACGGACTCATAATCCGTCGGCCGTGGGTTCGAGTCCCACCCGCCCCACCAGCGCAGGACCTCTGACCTGCGGAAACGTTCATTTTGTCCTGTCGGATCGTCAACTTCGCCTGAACGGACTGAATCCGCTGCGCGCGAGTTCGGCCTCGTTGCCGGTGTTGGTAGTGCGAATGCCCCCTGGCCTGCACTGATGTTCCGGCTCGTAGCGGTTGAACCTTGCGGTATATGGCCCCTGTGGTTGGTTGGGCACTGGATTCTGGACGCCGGCTGGACGCGAGCAATCGCAAGTGCCCTCTGGTGATCTTCGAGTCGGCCCGCTGTTCTGGGCGGCGTGTGGGTGAGGTCGTCCGTCCGAGGGTGCGGCGGCCGAGGTGATTGCTGGGATAACGGCCGTACTGAAAACGGCCCAGCGCGTCCTTGCGTGACCGGCGCAGGTAGAGGTTAACCTCGATCTTTCTTGACGGTCTGCCGACAGAGTCGGCAGACCGTTTCGCGTTCCGTGGCTGCTGGCGGGCAGGCTGGTAGCCCGACTGACGTGTCGGGTGGGCGCCGGGTTCCACTGCTCCGGAGATGATGGAGCTGCTTGCAGGGACGGGAAAGCTACTGGTCAGACTGGAGTGGCCAGTTGGTCGAGCCGTTCCAGGGCGCCGGTGATGACATGGGTCCAGGGCCAGTGGCGAGCGAGGCGGAGAATCTGG